>NZ_JBHYYB010000003.1:0-222233 GCF_042752535.1 Kitasatospora sp. NPDC059327
TACGGCCCCGAAACCCGCCAGCCCGAACGACCCACCCACCCCGGCCGCCACCGCATACCCACCTGAGCGGACACCGCAGAGGCCCCCGCCCACCCGGGCAGGGGCCTCGCCGCCACCCGGACAGTCCCCGCCGGCCCGAACGCGCGACCAGGCAGAATCGGCCGATGCTGACCATCGGATCCATCGTGCTGGGTGTCCCGGACGTCCGGCGGGCCGTCGCCTTCTGGACGGAGGCGCTGGGCTACGTCCCCCGTGACGAGGGCGAGGAGCACTGGGTGGTCCTGGTGCCCGCGCAGGGGCCCGGTGTGCAACTGGCGCTCGGCCTCAGTGAGTCGCCCGTCCAGGAGCACCCCCGCGTCCACCTCGACCTGTACACGGCGGACGCCGCCGAGCAGGCGGCCGAGGTCGAGCGGCTGCTCGCGCTGGGGGCCCGGTCCGTCGACTGGGACCGCTACCCGGAGGACCCGGACTTCGTCGTCCTCGCCGATCCCGACGGCAACCGCTTCTGCGTGATCGACACCGCCCACGGCTGACGGTCGCTCCCGACCCGGCGTCAGTGGTCGTGGCCGCCCCGACGGTGCCGGCGGCCACCGCCCGGCTCCCGCATCCGGTTCTCCAGCCCGGCGCGGACCCGTTGTGTCAGGGTCCCGGCGGCGGCCGCCAGGAAGACGAAGTTGTAGACGATCTGCAGGATCACGATGAGCCGGGGCCCCTGACCCGCCGCCGTGATGTCGCCGTACCCGACGGTGGCCATCGTGACGACGGTGAAGTAGAGCGCGTCGAGCCGGGTGTCGAGCCCGATGAACTCACCGGCCGCACCGGCCAGCACGTAGTACGTCGCGGCGAAGACGGTGAGCGAGAGACAGATCAGGAAGACCAGCCACACCCCGGGCCGCCGGCCCGTGCCGCGCAGGATGTCGAGCACCCGGCCCAGCAGGAGCCCGCTCAGCAGCGTCAGGCCGGCGATGAACAGCAGCCAGCTGAACACCGGGCGGTGTGCGCCGAAGTAGCGCAGCGGCAGGGTGAAGTACGCGAGCATCAGCAGGGCGAAGGAGCCCAGCAGGAGGAGCCAGGCCCGCAGGTCGATGCGGTCCTCTGCGGGTGGGGGCGGGGTCGCGGACATCCCGCTCAGCCTGCCGCAGCGCTGTCGCGCCCGCCCGCCGGGCTGCTCCGAACGGGCCGGGGGAGCGGGGGAGCCGCTCGCGCCCCGGGTACGACGAAGCCCCCGCCGTTTCCGGCGGGGGCTCGGTCGAAGGAAGGACCTCAGGCCGTGGTGCGCGGGGCCTCGGTCGCCTTGGTGACGTTGGTCGGCGCGACCGCCTGCGGGGCCACCGGCTGCTGCGGCGCGTGCGCCTGCGGGGCAGCGGTGCTCTGCGCGGTGCCCGGGGCGGCGGCAGCGGCAGCGGCGTCCGCGGCCGGAGCCTCGTCCTCGCGCAGCGCCTTCGTCTCCGCCTTCAGAATGCGCATGGACTTGCCGAGGCCACGGGCCATCTCCGGCAGCTTCTTCGATCCGAACAGCAGGATGACGACCGCCAGCACCACCAGGAGGTGCCAGGGCTCAAGACCGTTCCGCAGCATCCCTGGCCACCGGTCCCTTCTTGTCTAGAGTCACGGGAGGGCAAAGCGCCCGACCTGGCCAGTATGCCTGGCCGTGGCGGCGAACGTATACACCGGCCGGGAAACGCTGGTCAAAAACCAGGTGCCGCCAGGGCGGACGGCGATCAATGGTGGCGAACAGGCGATGAATTCCGGCCACCGGGATCAATGGGCATACCCGATGATGAGGACGCAGAACACCACCGCCACCGCCGCCACGGAGACCGACAGCACCAGGAGGACGGGCGTCCCCGGCAGCGGTTCTCCCGTCCGCATCGCCGCCTGCACCCGGGTCCACCGCCGGTACGCGGCCACCCCGAGCGCCGCCCCGCCGAGCGCGCAGATCGCGGCGAGGGCGATCCGCAGCGGCGCGGGGGCGACCCCGGGGGTCAGCTGGTCGATGGCGATGCCGCCCGCGAGCAGGCCGAGCGAGGTGCGGATCCAGGCCAGGAAGGTCCGCTCGTTGGCCAGTGAGAAGCGGTAGTCCGGCTCGTCGTCGTCCGGCGGCCGCGCTTCCGGGCCCGCTTCCGGGTCCGGCTCCGGCCCCAGGTCCGCCATCCGCCCTCCCGCTGTGCTCCGGGTGTCCCGTCGCACCCAGGCTGCCCTGCCCGGCGTCGGGGCGCAGCTCGGACCGGGGGAACTCGGATGCGTCGACCGGCGGGCGTCCGCCAGACTGCGCCGATGAGCATCGACGCGCCCGGCCCCGCGACCCCCGGCCCCGCGACCCCCGGCCCCGCAGCCGCCGGTACCTCCGGGACCCCCGCCCGGGAGCGGGCCCTGCGGCACGTCGCGGCGCTCGCCACCGGCGGGCCGCTGCCCGCCGGGCTGCGCGTGACCCTCAACTTCCACCCCGACCGGGCCGACGGCGGCCGGGACATCCTGGAGGCGCTCGCGCGGGACGGCGTCTACCGCTCCCAGTTCGTCACCGGCACCGGCAACGGCGGCCTGACCGCCCACCCCGGCGGTGACCGCTGGCGCTGGGAGAGCCGGATCTTCGGCGGCGCCTACGACGAGGCACCCGCCGAGGAGCGCCCGGTGTACGGGGCGCTCGACTTCCGCCGCAAGCCCCTCGGCGCGGCGCCGCGTTTCGGCTCGGCCCACTTCCGGCTCACCCCGCAGGCCCTCGCCCGGGCCACCTTCTGCTACCCCGACAGCTTCCTCGACCCGACCGACTTCGGCACCGCCGACCGGATGGCGCTGATCGCCCTCGCCGAGGCCGACGACACCGACGAGCTGGACGACTACATCGAGGCCCAGGTGCACGGCCCGGTCCGGCTCGACACGGACGTGGAGGCGCTGGTCCTGGACCCGAGCTTCCGGGGCACCCCGGTGGAGGAGCGGGCCCGCCGGCTGCCGTGCCCGCTCACGTGGCACCCGGGCCTGCGCCTGTCGACCGAGGAGCTGAGCCGCCACCCCGACTACCGGGGCCCCGAGTTCGTCGCCCTCGGCATCGCGATCGCCGAGGACGGCCTGCTGGACCCGCGCGTCATCGGCGAGGCCGTCCGCGCCGGCCGGCACGATCCGCAGGACCTCAAGCGGGTCTGGCACTACCTGGCCCGCTTCGGCTCGCCGGTCGGGTAGCGGCCCGGTCGCTCCCCGGGGACGTCGTACATCCCGTCGTACATCCCGTCGTGCAGCACGTCGTGCCGTGTGTCGTGCCGTGTGTCGTGCGCGGGCCCGGCGGCGGGTGCCGGTCCGAACGGCCGCGGGGAATCCGGGGCCGGTCCGGGCGCGGGCACGAACGCCGCGTGCCGCGGCCGGACGTCACCGGTCGGCCGCGGGCGGACCGGCCACCAGATCGCCCGGCCGAGGAGGGCGGCGAGGGCGGGGACGACCACCAGGGACAGGACGAGCGCGGAGAGCATGATCCCCAGCGCCATCGCGAAGGCGACCTGCTCGCTGCCCGGAGTCGTGGCGAGGGTGCCGAAGGAACCGGCCAGCACCAGCCCGGCCATCGTGATGGCCGGTGTCGTGTACCGCACCGCGCGGGCCACGGCGTCGCGGGCCGGGCCCGGCCGCCGCATCTCCTCCCGGATCCGGTCGCTGATCAGGATGTTGTAGTCGGTGCCCAGCGCCACGACGAACAGGAACAGCACCAGGGGCAGGGTGAAGCTGACCCCCGGCTTGCCCAGGAGGTGCTGGAAGACCAGCGTGGCGGCGCCGAGGGTGGCGGCGAAGCCGAGCCCGACGGCGAGCATCAGGACCACGGGCGCGAGGAGGCTGCGCAGGAGCAGCAGCAGGATCAGCGCGATCAGCGCGGCCGCGACCGGGAACACGATCCTGAGGTCGTGGGCGACGGCCGTCGAGACGTCCGCGAAGATCGCCGCCGTTCCGCCCACGTGGGCGCTCGTCCCGGCGGGGGTGTGCCGGGCGACGGCGGCCCGGATCGGCCCGGAGGCCAGGTCGCGGGCCTGTTGGCTCTGGGGTGCGGCGGTCGGGTAGAGGTCGATCCGGGCAGCCCGCTGGTCCTCGTTCAGGACGGTCGGGGCGACCTTGCCGACGCCGTCGACCCCGGTGAGCGCCCGGGAGAGATCGTCGAGCCGGGCCGGGGTGAGGGCGGAGCCGTCGGTGCTGGTGACGTAGACGCTCGTCGGGTCGGACACACCGGCCGGCAGCGCGCGGGAGATCTCCGCGGCGGTGGCCGCGGCGGGGGTCCGGTCACCGGGGTCGCCCTGGCCGTAGTCCATCCGGATGCCGGCCAGCCCGGCGGCCAGGGCGGCGAGCAGGGCGACGGAGGCGGTCAGCATCGCCAGCGGCCGTCGGGCGACCAGCTCGCCGAAGCGGGCGGCCCGGCCGTCGCGCGGCTGGTGGAGCAGGGCCTTGGAGGGCCAGAACATCTTGCGCCCGGCGGCCGCCAGCAGCGCCGGCATCAGGGTGAGGCTGCCGAGCAGCATCACCAGGACGGCGACCGCGATCGCCGGACCCAGTGAGCGGAACTGCCCGAAGGTCGCCAGACCCAGCGTGGCGAACGCGGCCACGATGGTCAGCGCCGCCGAGGTGATCGCGGTGCCCACCCGGGCGGAGACCTGCGCGGCCGCCTCCCGGGCGGGCTGCTCGGGCCGGGCGCGCAGCTGCTCGCGGAAGCGGAAGAGCAGGAACAGCAGGTAGTCGATGCCGATGCCGAGCAGGACCACGTTGATCAGGCCCGGGGTGCCCGCGTCGAGCTTGCGCCCGGTGAGCATCGCGGTGCCCGCGACGGCCCCCACCGCCACGCCGCCGATCACGGTGACCGCGAGCAACGGCAGCACGGCGGCCAGCACACTGCGGAACACCAGCACGTTGAGCAGCACGATGAGCACCAGGACGAGCGCGCCGCCGACCTTGGCGGCGGTGTCGTGGGCATCGGTCGTGTCGACGGTGTCGGCGAGGCCGCCGGTGAAGCCGGTCCGCATCCCGGCCTCGGCGAACTGCGCCCGGGCGGCGTCCCGGAAGGCCCGGTAGACGCCCTGCACCCCCTGGTCCGCGGGGCTCCCGGTCAGCTGGACGGAGAGCAGTTCGAAGCTCCGGTCGGGCGCCGTCATGGCCGGGGCGACCCGGGGCGTCTGGGAGCGGTCCGGGATCAGGAACTCGGGGCCGTCGTCCTTCCGGGGCATCGCCACCCGGCGCTGGGCCAGCTTCGCCGCCTCGGCCGCCACCCGCTCCTGGTCGGCCGGTTCGAGGGCCCGGCCGTCGGTCCGGGCGACCAGTACCGTCACCGTGCTGGCGTCGGGGTCCACCCCGAACCGCTCCTCGGCGATCCGCAGCGCGGCGGCCGAGTCGTAGCTCCGGGGCAGGAAGTCCCCGGTCTGGCTCTGGGTGACGCGGCCGAGCAGGGTCGGGGCCAGGCCGATCAGGAGGAAGCCCAGCACCCCCCAGAGGGCGATGGTCTTCCACGGATGTCTGGTGGAGCAACCGGTCAGGGCGCGGATCACGATGTCCTCCGGCGGACGGGCGACTGCGGATGTCTGCCGGGGTCTCCCGGCCGGTCTCCAGCCCATCACCGGAAGGGGCCCGCGGGCGTCGTGGCGGCGGATGATCCGGAGCGGGGCCCTGGGTCCCGCCCGGGGCTCCGACCAGGACCAGGGTCCTGGTCGGAGCCCCCGCACGGGGGTGGCCCGCCGGCCGCTGTGCGACCCTGTCCCGGGAACGGGAGGCCGGACGACCAGGCCGGACGAGGCCGCACCAGGCCGCACCAGGCCGGACACGAGGGGGACGGGCATGCCCAGGAGTCGACACACCTGGCCGGGTGCTGCCCCGGAGCCGCGGCTCGTCGACGGCGTGGAGCCGTCGCGGCCCCGCAACGACGCGTTCGTGGCCGCCGGGGCCTGCGCGCTGAACCTGCTCAGCTACGTGTTCTTCGACAGCCCCGACGCCAAGTACGAGGTCAACGCGGCGGGGTTCCTCCTCGTCGCACTGGCGGCCGTGCCGCTGCTCGCCCGGCGCAGTCACCCGGTGGCGGCACTCGCCGCCGTCCTGGCCCTCGACGCGACGGCCGCCGTGACCGTCCCGCTGCCCACCCACTTCGGCGCGGTGCTGGTCGTCGCCCTGTACTCGGTCGTCCGGGTCTGCCCCGGCCGGGTGACGGCCGTCGTGGCCGTCGTGACCGCTCTGGTGACGCTGCTGAGCCAGAGCGGTGGCCGGCTGCCGTACCCGCAGACCGCCCTCACCGCGTCCCTCTCCACCCTGATCGTGGTCGGCACCGGGTTGGTGGTCAACCGCTGGCAGCGGGAGGTGGCGGCCAACCGCCGACTCCTCGCCGACCGTGCCGTGGCCGACGAACGCCGCCGCATCGCGCGGGAGTTGCACGACATCGTGGCCCACCACATCACCACCATGCAGCTGATGGCCGGTGGGGCCCGGGCCAACCTCGACCGGCCGGAGGTGGTCCGGGAGGCCCTGGTCACCCTGGAGTCCTCCGGGCGGCTCGCCCTGCGCGAGATGCGCCAACTCCTGGACGTGCTGCGGGCCGGCGACGAACCGGAGACCGCGCCGGCGCTGCCCCAGCCGGGCGTCGAGGAGCTCGACCGGCTGGCGGCCGAGTCCCGCCTCGCCGGGCTGCCGACCACCTTCGAGATCCTCGGGACGCCGCGTCCGCTGCCGCCCACGGCCGGTCTCACGGTGTTCCGGATCGTCCAGGAGGCGCTCACCAACGCCCGCAAGTACGCGGGCCCCGCCCGCGCGTCCGTCCTGCTGACCTACCGTCCGGACGGCGTCGGGGTCGAGGTCCGGGACACCGGCGGGGGCGCGCCGCCGCCGGAGCCGGCCGGCCCGGGCGGGTACGGGCTGATCGGCATGCGCGAGCGCGTCGCGCTGCACGGCGGCACCCTCACCGCCGGTCCGCAGGCCGGGGGAGGGTTCGCGGTGGTCGCCGATCTGCCGCTGGGCACGGACGAGACGGCCGAGGCGGCCGTCCAGCACGAAGGGGCGTACCGATGACCGGGACGGGGCCGACCCGGCCGAGGATCAGGGTGCTGATCGCGGACGACCAGCCGCTGGTCCGGCGCGGACTGTCGCTGATCCTCGCCCCCGACCCGTCCTTCGAGGTGGTGGGGGAGGCCGGGGACGGCGCGCAGGCCGTCACCCTCGCGCACCGACTGCGGCCCGACGTCGTGGTGATGGACATCCGGATGCCCGTCCTGGACGGGGTCGGCGCGACCGCGGAGCTCGCCGCCACCCTGCCCGGCTGCCGGGTCCTGGCCCTCAGCACCTTCGACCTCGACGAGTACGTGGTGGGCGCCCTGCGCGCCGGGGCCCACGGCTTCCTCCCCAAGGACAGCTCGCCGGAGGACCTCGCCGCGGCGATCCGCACCGTCCACACCGGTGAGGCCGTGGTGGCGCCACGGCTGCTCACCCGGCTGATCTCCACCTACGTCCGGGCACCGCGCGACGCGGGGCCGGTCCCCGCCGGCCTGGACGACCTCACCCCGCGCGAGGTCGAGGTGTGGCGGCTGATGGCCACCGGCCTGGACAACGCCGGGATCGCCGGCGCCCTGGACCTCAGCCTCTCCACCGTCAAGAACCACATCACCAACCTCTTCGACAAGCTCGCCGTCCGCGACCGTGCCCAAGCGGTCATCGCGGCCTACGAGTCGGGCCTGGTCACCGCCCGCCCGGCGGGGCCGGGGTGCCGGGGCCTTCGCCAGGGGGGCGGTCAGGGTGCGGAAGGGCGTCCGCGCCCGTTTCAGCCCCGGTCCGGCCGGGCCTCGCGGCGGGCCAGCAGATAGCCGCGGCGGGTGGCCGCCTCCTCCGGGAGACCGGCCCGCTCCAGCCGCGCCTCCACGGTGAACCCGGCCTCCTCCAGCAGGGCGGCGACGCGCTCCGACTCCAGGAAGTGGAAGTCGACGGAGACGGGGTGCCCCCACCACTCGTCGAGCCGCCGGACCTCGGTGCCGAGGTGGAAGGAGACCAGCAGCGTGCCGGACGGCCGCAGCACCCGCCCCATCTCCTCGAACGCGGGCCGCAGCTCGTCGGGTTCGAGGTGGATCACCGAGTAGAGCGCGACCGCCGCCGCGAACTCCCCGTCCACGGCGGGCAGTCGCAGCAGGTCCCCCTCGCGGAACTCCGCCCCGGGGTGGTCCCGCCGGGCGATCTCCACCATCGCCGGCGACAGGTCGATCCCGACCACCGCCGCGCCCCGCTCCGCCGGCCACCCCGCCACGTGGCCAGGCCCGTACCCGAGGTCGGCCACCGGCCCGCCCCGGGCCTCCTCAAGCACCACCCCGAGCAGCGCCCGGTCCACCGGCTTGTGGGCCAACTCGCCCCCGATCCGCCGCCGGTACTCCTGCGCGACGGCGTCGTAGCCGGCCCGGACCCGTCCGTGCCCAGCGCTCTGTGGCATGCCCGGCAGCCTGGCACGCCGCCGGGCCGCCGGGAACCCGCCCCGGCACGTGCGAGAGCCCCCGCCCGGGGGCGGGGGCTCTTGATGACACGCGGGGTAGGGCTTCCGGTCAGACGGCGGCGGGCTCGGTGGCTTCTGCGGGCACGGCGGCTTCGGCGGGCGCGGCGGACTCGGCGGGCCGGGCGGGGAGGTGGGCCATCAGGCGGTAGGCGAGCAGGGCGGCGCCGACCGCGAAGACGAGGCCGACCACGGCGGCCACGTGCAGACCGTCGGTGAAGGCGGCGCGGGCGGTGCCGAGCAGCTCGGTGCCGAGGTGACCGGGCAGTTCGGCGGCGACGGTGACCGCTCCGCCGAGGGTGTCCTGGGCGGTGCGGGCGGCCTCGCCGTCGAGCCCGGCCGGCAGGGCGCCGTCCAGCCGCGACCGGTAGACGGCGGCGCCGGCCGCGCCGAGCAGGGCGATACCGAGCGAGCTGCCGAGCTCGACCGCGGTCTCGGAGGTGGCGGAGGCGATGCCGGCCCGCTCGACCGGTGCGGCGGAGACGACCATCTCGGCGGTGAGGGTCATGGTGCCGACGGTGCCGGCGGCCAGCACGCCCGCCGCGGTGAGGATGACGGCGAGCGGCGAGTCGGTACCGACCCGGGTCATCAGGGCGAAGCCCGAGGCGCCGATCAGGAAGCCGCCGGCCATCAGCACCGCCGGCCGGACCTTCCCGGCCAGGGCCGAACCCAGGCCGACCGCCGCGCCGACGCCCACGCTCGGCACCAGCGACCAGAGCGAGGCCGTCAGCGGGCTCATGCCCTTGACCAGCTGCAGGTACTGCGAGGTGAAGAGGGTGAAGCCCATCATCGCGAACATCGCCAGCGTGTTGACGCCGATCGCCCCGCTGAAGGCGCGGATCCGGAACAGGCTCAGGTCGAGCAGCGGCGCGGCGGCGGTGCGCTGGCGCCGGACGAAGAGGCCGCCGAAGAGCAGTCCGGCCGCGACGGCCGTGGCGGCGAGCGGGCTCCAGCCGTCCACCGCGAGGGTCTTGACGCCGTAGACCAGCGGCAGGATCGCGGCCAGCGAGAGGCCGGCGCCGAGCAGGTCGAACCGGCCCTGCCGCGGGGCGCGGTACTCGGGCAGCAGGAAGGGGGCGGCGATCAGCGGCAGGACCATCACCGGGACGGCGATCAGGAAGGCCGAGCCCCACCAGAAGTGGTCCAGCAGCAGCCCGCCGACCACCGGGCCGAGCGTGGCGCCGGTGGTGAGGACGCCGCCCCAGGCGCTGAGGGCGATCTGCCGCTGCTTGGGGTCGTGGAACATGTTCCGGATCAGCGCGAGGGTCGAGGGCATCACCGTCGCCCCGGCGGCACCGAGCACGGCGCGGGCGGCGATCAGTTGGCCCGCGCCGTCCGCGTAAGCGGCCAGCACCGAGGCGCCGATGAAGCCGGCGGCGCCGATCATCAGCAGCCGGCGGCGGCCGATCCGGTCGCCCAGCGAGCCCATCGTGATCAGCAGCCCGGCCAGCAGGAACGAGTACATGTCCATGATCCACAACTGCTCGGTGCCGCTCGGCGCCAGCGTGGTGGAGATGAACGGGACGGCGAAGAAGAGCACGCCCATGTCCATGGTCAGGACGAGCGTCGGGAGCAGGAGGACGGCCAGGCCGATCCATTCGCGACGGCCTGCGCGGCCGGTGGTTGCGGTCATGGGGAAGACGGTACGGGCGTGTCATACGACTGTCTAGTACAGGCGTCTAAATCATTCGTCTCAGGCATGCGTGTGAGACGTATGTGCAAGACATCTGTTCAGGCAGGCCGTAGCATCGGGGCATGGGAAATCGTGAGGACCTCCTGGCCGGCGCCAAGCACTGCCTGTACGAGAAGGGCTACGGGCGCACCACCGCCCGGGACATCGCCACCGCCTCCGGCGTCAGCCTGGCGGCCATCGGCTACCACTTCGGCTCGAAGGTGACGCTGCTCAACACGGCACTGATCGAGGCGATCGGGGAGTGGGGGGCGGCCCTGGGAGCCGTGGTGACGCGCGCCAACGAGCTGGAGGACGGCCCCGAGGAGCGGTTCGTCGCGGTCTGGGAGGGCGTCAAGGAGACCTTCGTCGAACACCGCGGCCTCTGGGCGGCGCAGTTCGAGGCGATGGTCCAGAGCGAGCGGGCGCCCGAGCTGGCGGCGGCGCTCGCCGCGGTGCAGAAGGAGGGCAGGCTCGGGCTCGCGGCACTCTTCCAGGGGCTCACCGAGGTGCCGGACACCGAGGAGGAGATGGCCCGCGGCATGTTCTACCAGGCCCTGCTGGCCGGCCTGGCCGCCCAGTGGCTGGCCGCGCCCGCGATGGCGCCGACCGGGCGGGAGTTCCTGCGCGGACTCCAGCTGGTCAGCGGCAGCGTGCTCGGACCCGCTACGCCGTGAGCGCTGTGCCGTGGCCGGTGTGCCGTGGCCGTGGTGGTGTGACCGCTACGCCGTGACCGCCGTCAGCAGCACCACCGAGTCGACGTGGGCCAGCAACCCGTGCCGCTCCTGCGGGATCGGGTGCAGCCGGCCCGCGGCCAGCTCCTGCCGGTGCCCGGCGACGGTGAGCGAGACCCGGCCGCGCAACACCTGAAGGCTCGCCGCGGCGGGCGCGTTGTGCTCGTCCAGGGACGTCCCGGCGGTCAGCGCGATCACGGTCTGGCGCAGCACGCCGTCGTGCAGCACCAGGTGGGCGCTGCGCCCGTGCGGGCTCTCGGCGGCTTTGGCCGCGTGCTCCACGGCGAGCTGTTCGAGATCGACCATCGGATGTCCTCCCGGTCCTGCCTGCCGGGCCCCCTCGCGGCGGCCCTGGGGCCAGCGTCGCGGACCCGCCGGGCTCGCGCACCCCGGAGCAACTCGGCGTGCGGCGATCGCGGACTGCGCCCATGGTGGATGCATGGCGACCAACGACAGTTTCCTCAGCGGCTTCCAGGTCAACCGTTCGCTGCTGGCCGGCGGTGCGGTCCTCACCGGTATCGGCGCGGTGCTCGGGGCGGCCGGCGCCGCCATGGTGTGCGCGGCGCTGGCCACGGCCGGGCGCTCGTGGGTCCGGCAGCTGGACACCCCGCCGACGGCCGTCGCGCAGCGGGCGCTGCGTCAGGCGAAGGCGGCCTCGACCGCGGCCTCCACGGCCGGCTGGGAGGCCTGGCGGGCCGAGCAGGGTTCGCCCAACTGAGCCCGGCCGGCCCGGTCCCCGGGGTGCCCCCGGGGCGCTCGGGCGCCCGCCGACCGCCCTGCCGTTCCACCGTTCAGACGCCCGACCGTCCGACCCCTCCACCGCCGCGCCGCCCGGCTTCACCCGGGCGGCGCAATCGTGCGAAGGGGTCGGGAGCGCCGGCGGGCCGCCATGGGGGTGCGGCCCGCCGGCGGGGTGCTGGGGTGCTCCCCGCCACCGTGGTGTTCCCCGCCACCGGGGTGCTCCCTACAGGCCGAGCGACTTCGCGACGATGCTGCGCATGACCTCGCTGGTGCCGCCGTAGATCCGGAACACCCGGTTGTCGGTGTAGAGGCGGGCGATCGGGTACTCCAGGATGTAGCCGTAACCGCCGTGCAGCTGGAGGCACTTGTCGATCACGCCGGAGGCCGACTCGGTGCAGAACAGTTTCGTCGCCGCCGCGTCCGCGACCGTCAGCTCCCCCTGCTGGTAGAGCTCCAGCGCGCGGTCGACCATCGACTGCTGGGCCACCACCTGGGCCTCGCAGTCGGCCAGCGTGAACTTGGTGTTCTGGAACTCGGCCACCGCCTGGCCGAACACCTTGCGCTCCTTGACGTACTGGACCGCGAACCGCACCGCCGCCGCCGAGGCCGCGTAGGCGCCGACCGCGATCGCCAGCCGCTCCTGCACCAGGTTGTGGGTCAGGTAGGAGAAGGCCTTGCCCTCCTCGCCGAGCAGGTTCTCCACCGGCACCTTGACGTCGCTGAACGCCAGCTCGGCGGTGTCGGAGGTGCGCAGGCCGATCTTCTGCAGTTTGCGGCCGACGGTGTAGCCCTCGGAGGCGGTGTCCACGCAGAGGATGGAGAGCCCGGCCCGGCGGTTCTGCGGGTCGTACGGCGCGGTCCGGCAGATCGCCAGGACGAGGTCGGCGAGCACTCCGCCGGTGATGAAGGTCTTGGCGCCGTTGAGGACGTAGTGGGTGCCGTCCTCGGACAGCCGGGCCGTGGTGGAGATGCCCGCGAGGTCGGAGCCGGCGCCCGGCTCGGTCATCGCGATGGCCGTCATGATGTCGCCGGAGACGAAGCCGGGCAGCCAGCGCCGCTTCTGCTCCTCGTCGGCGTACTCCAGCAGGTACGGCAGCACCAGACCGGTGTGCACGCCCGAGGAGCCGAAGCCGACACCCGCCCGGGCGGTCTCCTCGGCGACGACCGCCTGGTACTTGAAGCCGCTCTCGCCCGCGCCGCCGTACTCCTCCGGGACCTCGATGCCGTAGACGCCCAGCGCGCCGAGTTGGCGGTAGAAGTCGCGCGGCGGGTGGCCCTCGGCCTCCCAGCTCTCGTAGACGGGGACGACCTCGTGGGCGATGAAGTCCCGGATGGTCTCCCGGAAGGCCTCGTGGTCCTCGGTGAACACGGTGCGGCGCACGACGGCGCTCCCTTCGGTGGTGCCGGGCGGTGCGGGCCGGCACGGGCGGCTGCGGGCCGGTGGACAGCTGATCGCCCCACAAGTTAATCCCGGGTAGCTTCGACTTGTCCAGGGTCGGCGCGGCGGTGTCCGGACCGTGACCGAGCCTGCTACGGCGGGCGTCGGGCCGCCACAAGTGAATCCTTGCTAGCCTACGGGCGGCGGTGCGGACAGCGGTGCGGGCAGCGCCGCGGACAGTGGTGCGGGCGGCCGGGGCCCCGCCGGCGGGCGAGGCGAGCGGGCGAGGCGAGGAGCGGCGGCATGGTGGTACGACGGCCGCCCGCGCGATCCCGGCAGGCGCAGATCCTCGCCGTGGCCGCCGAGCGCTTCCACCGCAGCGGGTACCACCAGGTGTCGATGACCGAGGTCGCCGCCGGGGTCGGCATCACCGCGCCGGCCCTCTACCGGCACTTCCGGGGCAAGCCCGAACTGCTCGACCGGACCCTGCGGGTGGGGCTGGACGAACTGGCCGGCGGGCTGCGCGCGGCGACCACCACGTCGGCCGTCGGCGCCGTGCTGGCCGCCGTCGCGGTCGGACACCGCCCGCTCGGCACGCTGGTGCAGCGCGACGCCCGGCTGCTGCCGCCCGTCCGACGGGCCGCGCTGCGCCGTGAGTTGCGGGCGGACGTCGCGCTGATGGCTGCCGTGCTCCGCGCCGAGCGGCCGGAACTCGGCTCCGCCGAAGCGGAGTTGCTCTGCTGGTCGGCGCTCTCGGCCGGGGCCGGGCTCTCCTACCAGTCGGCCGTCCCGCAGCCGCGCCGGGCCGAGCGGCTGCTGCGGGAGCTGATCGCGGCGATCCTGGCGGTGCCGCTGGACGGTACGTCGCCCGACCCGCGGGGCCGCGCCCCGGTGGCGTCCTCCCGGCCGCGGTCGCGCCGCGAGGAACTGCTCGCGGTGGCGGTGCGCTTGTTCCACCGGCGCGGGTTCGACAACGTCAGCACCGACCAACTCGGCGCCGCCGTCGGCATAGCGGGGCCCAGCGTGTACCGGCACTTCGACAGCAAGGCCCAACTGCTGGCCGCCTCGCTGGTGCGCAGCCGGGAGCGGCTGTGGCACGAGGTGGAGGGCGCGATCGCCGTCGCCGCCGGCCCGGGGCCGGCTCTGGAGGCCGCGCTGGCCGCCTATGTGGACTTCGCCCGGCGCAACGGCGACTACCTGGGCGCGATGGTGAGCGAGACGGAGCGGCTGGCCGCGCCGGACCGGCGGGTCGCGGTGGACTTCCGCCGGGACTTCCTGCGGACCTGGGTCGACCTGCTCCGCCAGGTGCGTCCCGAGTACGACGCGGCCGAGGCCCGGATCCGGGTGCACGCCCTGTTCGCGCTGGTCAACGACGGGGTGCGGAATCCTCCGTACCGCGACCGGCCGGATCTCGGGGACTGCCTGCGGCGGCTCGGTCGGGCCGTGCTGGGCCTGGTCGAGCCCGCCTAGCGACGGGCGGGCGACGGCGGGGTGCCCACCCCCCCGGGGCGGCGGGGGGGGCCCCCCCCCCCGAGGGGGCGCCGCCCCCAGCCACCGCCGCGCCCCCCGCCGCCCCGTGGGGCCGGGGTGGCCGGGGTCCCCCCCGCCCCGCCCCGGGCGGCCGCGGGCGGGGTGCCCACCCCCGTGTCGACGGGGGCGGGCACCCCGCCCGGTGGTCGCGGCCCGCGAGAGCTCCCGGGCGGCCCGCGGCCGCTCCGGTGCGCGAAGGGGCCGGGCCCGTGCCGGTCTAGAAGACGAAGTGCGGGTGCACGTCGGCCGCGACGTTGCCGTTGCCCTGGAGGGCGCCGATGTTGCCGGCGTTGCCCGTGACGGCGAGGCCGTTGTTCTGGTTGCCGGCACCCGAGCCGGTGGCCGTCTGCTGGGTGTTGACCACGTTGCCGATGACGTTGCCGATCACGTTGTTGGAGCCGGTGTTGCTCACGACGCTGCTGTTGGAGTGGTGGTCGGCACCGGCGCCGTTGTCGGCGTGCGCGGTGGCGGCCCCGACCCCGACGAGGAGGAAGGCCCCGAGGGCGGTGACGGCGGCGGCTGCGCGAATACGGGACACGCTGGTCTCCCTGAGAGTGGACTGCGAAAGTGGCGCCCTGCGGGGTGGCCGCCCCGAAGCGCCGGTTCCTGACGTCGCACGACCAGCATTCACCAGCGCCGCGCACGAACTCCACCGAATGGGTGGCAATTCGCCCGATGGTGTCATGAAGGCGACGAAGCGGTACGGGCGGCGGCGCCCCGAAAGGTCACGCGGATACGGTCAAGTTCCCTCGAAGGAAGGCTGGTTGGGTCATCCTGACGGCCGTGCGGGGATGGTGCGGCTGTCAATGCCAGGTTGACCGAATCCCTGGCCCGAGAAAGAAATGGTCGCCGGATAGTCGCACTGGCACACTGAGGACCCATGTCTGATGGTCTCCCGCCCGACCCGCCCATGCCCGCCGAGGATCTGCGTACGACCGAGGTCGATCTCGGCGGACTGGTGAACGTCCTCGCCACCCACCTCTACTCCACCCCGCTGGTGGCCCTGCGCGAACTCGTCCAGAACGCGCACGACTCGCACACCCGGCGGCTGCTGGAGGACCCGGACGGCGGCCACCGCCCACTGATCCGGGTCCGCGCCGACAGCGGCCGGCGCGTCGTCGGCATCGAGGACACCGGCGCCGGCCTCACCGAGCCGGAGATCCACGCCTACCTGGCCACCGTCGGCACCGGCTACACCCGGATGCTGCGCGATCTCACCGGCAACCAGGAGCTCATCGGTGCCTTCGGGCTCGGCTTCCTCTCCGCCTTCTCGGTGGCCGACGAGGTCACCGTCACCACCACCTCGCACCGCGATCCCCGGCTCGGCCACCGCTACCGCAGCCGCGGCGGCGAGCAGTACAGCGTCGAGCGGGTGCCCGCCCGGCCGGCCCCCGGCACCCTGGTCGAACTCTCCCTGAAGACCGAACACGCCCACCTCGCCGACGAGAACGCGCTGCGCGAGGTGCTCGGCCGGTACTGCGTCCTGCTGCCGATCCCGGTCTTCGTCGGCGACGACGAGCGGCCCGTCAACGCCGTGCCGGTCCCCTGGCGCCAGGCGGTCGACGGCGACCCGCACACCGCCCGGATGCGGTTCGCCACCGCCTTCGGCCGCCGCTTCGAACCGCTCACCGCCTTCCCGGTGCAGCCCGCCGAGGGCGGGGCCGGCGGCGGCAGCGACGCCGTCGGCCTGCTCTGGGTCCAGGACGGCGGCACCTACGGCAGCAGCGACAACCGCGACCTCGCGGTCTACCTGCGCGGCATGCTGCTCGCCGAGGACGCCCGCGACCTGCTGCCCAGCTGGGCCGGGTTCATCGGCGGCGTGGTCGAGTCCAGCCGGCTCACCCCCACCGCCAGCCGCGAGGACCTCCAGCGCGACGAGCACTACCGCGCGCTCCAGCAGGCCCTCGCCGACGCCGTGGTGGAGGGCCTCTACGAGACCGCCCGGCTGCGCCCCGCCGTCTGGCGCCGGATCCTCGCCCGGCACGGCCAGGACCTGCTCGGCGCCGCGCTCTGCGACGACCGGCTGTTCACCCTGCTCGCCGACGACGTCCCGGTGCCCACCTCGCAGGGCGACCTGACGGCCGGTGCGCTGCGGGCCGCCGGCGGCGGCGCGGTGCACGTCGCGCTCGGCAGCGGCGGCGGCTTCGAGGAGATGCTGTACCGGGCGATGCAGGTGCCGATCGCGCGCGGCGACCGCTACGCCGTGCTGCCGTTCCTGCGCCGCTACGCCGGGCTGCGGGACTGCCGGATCGTCGAACTGGGCAGCGAGAGCGGCAACCGCGAACTGTTCCGCGACCCGGAGCGCCCGCTGCCCGCCGAGGAGGCCGGCTGGCTGTCCGGGGCGCTGACCGACCCCGGGGAGCAGCTCGTCCCGGCCCGGTTCGACCCGCCCGGCCTGCCGCTCGTCCTCGTCCCCGACCGCGAGGCCGAACTGAAGGCCCGGATCGAGGACGACCGGGCGGACGCCCGGATCCCGTCCGCGGCGCTGCGGCTGGCCCGGGCCTTCACCGCCCGGTCCGACGGCGAGGTGAAGGCCCGGCTCTACCTCAACCTGGCCTGCCCGGCCGTCCAGGACCTGCTCGCCGCCTACCGCGGCGGGCACACCGGCAGCGCCACCGCCGCCGGGCTGCTCCGCTCGCTCAAGGTGATCATGGCGGCGGCCTCGGCCGGCTCCAGCACCGGCGACCTCGGCGGCGCCCTGGCCGGCATCGGCACCGCGGTCTCCGCGCTGACCGCCGCCGTGCCGGCCGGGCTGCCCGGCGTCCCGGACAGCCCGGGGAGCCTCGACGGGCTCGGCGGCGCCGGCGGCCCGGGGAGTCCGCCCGGCCGGGGCTGACCCCGACCCGGCCGTCGTGCCCGCCCCGGCCACGACGGCCACCACGGCGATGACGGCCACCACGCCCACCGCGGCAGCCGCCCGGGGCGGCGGACGGCCCGTCCGCGGCGGTCGGCACACTGTCCACCAGCACACCGCGCACCACCCGCAGGGGGAGACGCAAGCAGCATGAGCACCGACATCTGGGCCTGGGTCCACGACACCCACCAGCAGCTGGCCGAAGCCGGTCACCGGCGACTGGCCGACGCCATCTACGAACTCCCCGGCCACGCCAACGAGGGGCGCAACGACCAGCTCGACGCGGTCTACCCGGAGGCGGTCGCCGCCGCCCGGGCGCTCGGCCTGCCCTGGGTCGAGGTCTACCTGCGGCACTGGCGCATGCAGAACCTGCTGAACAAGCGGCACCAGGGCGAGCAGGCCCTGCCCGAGGTGGTCGACCTGCTGGAGTTCGCGCACCGCGAGGAGACGGCCGGCTGCCCGCAGTCCGTCTGCGTGGTGCAGGACTTCGCGATCTGCCACGCCCGGGTCGACGGCCCCGGCTACGTGCCCGAGCGGCTCGCCGTGCTGGCCGAGACGCTGGACCGGATCGAGCCCGCCCGCGCCTGCTTCGACTGCCTCTCCCGGGAGTACTCCGACGCCCTGGAGGACGACGGCCGCCCGGCCGAGGCGCTCAGCCACCTCGACACCGCCGCCGCCCGGATGCAGGCCGCCGGCCAGCGGCTCTCGCTGCACTTCCACCACTCCCGGGCCGGCACGCTGCACCTGCTCGGCCGGCACGAGGAGGTGCTGGCCCTGCTCGACACCGCCGAGCAGGCCGAGCGCGGCCGAGGGCGGGAGATCGACGCGAGCGACCGGCGCTGGGGCGCCCTGCTGCGCGCCCGCGCGTTCGCCTCGCTCGGCCGCACCGACGAGGCACTCGCCCTGCTGCCGAGCCTGGCGGAGGCCGAGCGCCACGCCGACCTCCGCGCGGCCTGGACGGACACGGTCGAGCTGCTGGTCGCGGCCGGCGTCCGGGAGAACGACGTCGAACTCGGCGCCGCGCTGGCCGGCTGGGTCGGGTACCTCGACGGCACCGGCTCGCACCGCCCCTGCGTCGACCTGCTGCTGGCCGCCGGCCGGCTGGCCGTCGGGCGCGGTGCCCGGACGGTCGCGCTCACCCTGGCCGCCTTCGGCGAGCGCAAGCTGTCCGAGCTGCGCCGCACCGACGGCGTCGCCGGGGCGGTCGCCCGGCTGCGCGCGGACGCCGAGGCGCTGCCCGTCCCGGAGCCGCCCGTCCCGCCCGCCGAGCTGTCGGCGTACCTCGCCGAGGCGCGGCCGTCCCTGGAGGCCGCCGCCGATCTGCTCGCCGCCGCCGTGGACCGGTACCGGGGCGAGCCGGCCGGAGCCACCGCGCTGGCCCTCGACCTGGCCGCGGCGCTGGGCGGCCTCGGCCACCGGCGGGCCGCCGCCGACCTGCTCTGGGACCGGCTGGACGCCGACCCGGCGAGCGAGGAGCTGGTCGCCATGCTCGGCAGCGCGCTGATCGACGGCGCGGACGACGAGGGCATCCGCCGGCTCGCGGAGCGGCTCGCCCCGTCCAGCCCGTCCGGCAGCCACTGGATCCGGGCCCGCTGGGCCGCCGCCGAGGGCCGCTGGGCCGAGGTGCTGGAGCAGTGCGGGGCGATCCTGGCCCTGCACCCCGACCGGATCAACACCCGCCGGCTGGCCGCCGCCGCGGCCACCGAACTGGGTGACCACACGGCCGCGCAGCGCTACTACCAGGAGATCCTGGAGCACGCGCTGCCCACCGAGGGCACCCCGCCGGAGCAGCGGCACCGCACCGTCCAGGAGCCCGACCTCTGGCACCTGATCACCGCCGCCACCGTCAATCGGGACTGGGCGGCGGTCCGCACGGCCGGCGCGCTGATAGGCATCGAGTTCGACGAGCCCGACGGCCCGGTCGACGAGGAGTGGCAGCTCGTCACCGTCCGGGCCACCCGCACCAACGGTGCGAACGCCGACCTCCCGGCCGTCCGCACCGGCCCGGCCACCGCCCGCGTCCTGCCGGTGCTCGGCGAGGACCTGACGCTCAACCACGGCGACATCGTGGTCTTCGGCCCGGCCCTGTTGGAGGAGCCGCCGGGCCCGGACGCCCCGGAGGAGGAGAAGCGCGCCTGGCGCCCGGTGTTCGGGCTGCTGACGCTGCTCGACCCGGCCGGCTACACCACCTACTGGCTCGACGGCGGTTGGCCCGGGGACGAGGCCTGGGCCGGGCTGCGCGAGGAGCTCGGACGGGCCGGCTACGCGGTCTGGGCCTACAGCGGGGAGCAGTACACCATCACCGACCCGGCCGACGAGGACGAGGTGCTGCCCGGGATCTACGCCGCCGTCGGGGTACCGCCCACCGCGCAGGCCGCCGAGGCCGACGCGCTGCTGCGGCGGCTCACCGCGGCCTGGCCGCACCCGCCGGCCTGGCTCGCCCTGGCCGAGGCGGCGGGCGCGGACACCGCCCGGCACGAGGAGATCATCGAGCGCTACGGGCTCTAGCGGGCACCGCGGGACGGGGGCCGGGACCGGGGTGCGGGGACGGGCTGCGGCAGCGGGGTGCGGGTGCGGGCTGCGGCAGCGGGGCAGGGGCTCCGGGTTTAGAGGTCCTTGGGCAATGCTTTACTGTTTCATTGCCAAGAGTCGACCTCCAGGAGTGTCTGCCCCGTGACCAGCCTCGCCCTCGGCCCGTCCTGGCTCGATCCGACCACCCTGATCTCCACCTTCGGGCTGATCGGCATCCTGGCCATCGTCTTCGCCGAGTCCGGTCTGTTGATCGGCTTCTTCCTGCCCGGCGACTCCCTGCTCTTCACCACCGGCCTGCTGGTGGCCGGCGGCACCTACCTCCACCAGCCGCTCTGGCTGGTCTGCGCGCTGATCGTGTTCGCCGCGGTGGCCGGGGACCAGGTCGGCTACCTCTTCGGCCGCAGGGTCGGGCCGAGCCTGTTCCGGCGGCCCGACTCCCGGCTGTTCAAGCAGGAGAACGTGGAGAAGGCGGCCGCCTTCTTCGACCGGCACGGGCCCAAGGCGCTGGTGCTGGCCCGCTTCGTACCGATCGTGCGGACCTTCACCCCCGTCATCGCCGGGGTGAGCAGGATGAACTACCGCACCTTCGTCGTCTTCAACATCGTCGGCGGCGTGCTCTGGGGCGCCGGGGTCACGGTGCTCGGCTACTTCCTCGGCCAGATCCCCTTCGTCCGGGAGAACATCGAGGCGATCCTGGTCGGCATCGTGCTGGTCTCGGTGGTCCCGGTGGCGATCGAACTGCTGCGCGCCCGCCGGTCCGGCCGGCCGGCCCCCGCCCACGACCGCGCCGGGTAGGCACCCCCGACGGCGGCCGCCCGCCGGGACGTACATGTGCGTCCGACCGTTTGATCAGGCAAGGTGTAACCGGAGATCGAACGGTGGCCGGGCCGACCCGGCGTCACCAGGGGCGGCAAGGAGTGGGAAGTGCCTAAGCGGGGCCGGCCGGGCGCAGGCAAGCGGGCCAGGGGCGGCAGGGCGGCCCGCCAGGCGCGGCAGGCCCGCCCGAACCCACCGGCGACCCCGCCCCACCCCTCCGAGGCCCCGCCCACCGAAGGCCTGCTCGGCCACCCCGCCCCGACCGTCGAACCCGCCACCGTGATCCCGCTGGTGTCGCCGGTCCGGGAGACCAGGGGCCTGCTGAACCCGGAGCCGTCGGGCGAGCCGGAACCGGCCGCCGGGGAGGGCGCCGGGAGGCCGGGGCCGGGCGCGGCCGGGGGAGCCGACGCCGGAGCCGTTCCCGCCCACCGCCGGCGCTCGGTCGCCGAGGACACCCTCACCCCCGAGGAGTGGCGCGCCGCCGGCTACACGCCGCCCGCGGGCATCGCCGTCCCCACCCTGACGGCGGGCGCCCCCGGCGAGGCGCCCTGGCCGGACCGGATGCGCACCCTGCTGCGCACCCCGATGTCCGAGCGTCCGGCCTTCGAGCGGACCCCCCGCGAACTGCACCCCTCCGCCGCCCGCAACGTCCCGCGGATCCTCGACCTGACGCTCCGGATCGGCGAACTGCTGCTCGCCAGCGGCGAGGCCGCCGAGGACGTCGAGGCGGCCATGCTCGGCATCGCCCACGCCTACCGGCTGGACCGCTGCGAACCGCAGGTCACCTTCACCCTGATCGGGATCTCGCACCAGCCCTCGCTGGTCGAGCCGCCCGTCACCGCGGACCGGGTGGTCCGACGCCGGACCTCCGACTACACCCGGCTGAACGCGGTGTACGAGCTGGTCGCCGACATCACCGGCGAGAAGGTCTCCGTCAACGACGCGTACCGCCGGCTCGCGCTGATCCGCCGCAACCGGCACCCGTACCCGGCCTGGCTGCTCTCGCTGAACACCGGGCTGCTGGCCGGCGCGGCGACCTTCCTGGTCGGCGGGCGGATCGACGACAAGGCCTGGTTGGTCTTCGCCAGCGCGTTCATCGCGGCCGTCCTCGGCGACCGGCTGGCCTCGCTGATCGCCCGCCGCGGGCTGCCGGAGTTCTACCAGTTCGTGCTGGCCGCGATGCCGGCCGCGGCCTCCGGCATCATCCTCTCGCTCAACGACTGGGGCCTGCGCGGTTCCGTGGTGATCACCGGTGGGCTGTTCGCCCTGCTGCCCGGTCGCGCCCTGGTCGCCGCCGTCCAGGACGGCCTGACCGGCTTCTACATCACCGCGGCGGCCCGGCTGCTGGAAGTGATCTACCTGGTGGCCGGCATCGTCATCGGCGTGATGCTGATCCTCTACCTGGGGGTCGGCTTCGACCCCCAGCTCAAGCCGGACGAGAGCCTGGTCGGGGTGAACTACCCGCCGGTCCAGATGATCGCCGCGCTGATCCTCACCCTGGCCTTCGCGATGCTGCTGCAGACCGACCGGCGTTCGCTCGCCCTGGTCACCCTCAACAGCGGCATCGGCTGGGCCAGCTACGGCGCGCTGGTCTACAACGCCGGGGTCTCCCCGATCGCGGCCACCGGCGTGGCGGCCGGCCTGGTCGGCCTCTTCGGCCAGCTGATGGCCCGCTACCGCTACGGCTCCGCGCTGCCCTACGTGACCGCCGCGATCGGCCCGCTGATGCCCGGCTCGGCGCTCTACCTCGGCATGCTCTCCTTCGCCCAGGGCCACGCCAGCGGCGGCCTGGTCCAGATCACCAGGGCCGCCGCGATCGCCCTCGCCCTGGCGATCGGGGTGAACCTCGGCGGGGAGATCGCCCGGCTCTTCATGAAGCTCCCGACCGGTGCCGACCGGCCGGAGCTCTACCCCGTCGCCCCCCGCCGGGCGGCCAAGCGCACCCGCGGCTTCTGACCACCCCGACCCGCGCCGACCGACCCGCGCCGGGTCGACGCGGGAGGCGGACTCGTTGGGCCGGTGTTGGCCCCCGGGTCATGTCGTGGCAGACCGGACGCAGGACCAGGAACGAAGGTAAGACGCATGACCACACTGCTGGACGGCTACCGCGAGCACATCGTCGCCGCGCACAAGCAACCGCTGTTCCTGCTGCTGGTCGGATTCATCACCTCCTTCGTCATGATCCGGTTCAGCGTCCGGATGATCCGGGCCAAGGTGCGCTGGTGGCCGGGCAACGTCACCCCCGGCGGCCTGCACATCCACCACATGGTGTTCGGTCTCGGCTTCCTGCTGACCGGTGGCATCGGGGTGTTCGCGACCTACGGCGGCCACCCGTGGATCGACGTGTTCGGGCTGATCTTCGGCATCGGCTGCGGCCTGGTGCTGGACGAGTTCGCGCTGATCCTGCACCTGGACGACGTCTACTGGGGCGAGCAGGGCCGCAAATCGGTGGACGCGGTGATCTTCGGCATCCTCTGCACCTCGCTGCTGCTCGTCGGGTACGTGCCGCTCGGTGTGGTGCCCAGTCAGGAGACCAGGTGGGGGCTGGTCACGGTGATCTCGGTGAACGCGCTGGTCTCGTTCGTCACCCTGCTCAAGGGCAAGGTGTGGACCGGTCTGCTCGGCATCATGGTGCCCGGCCTCTCCTGGATCGGCGCGATCCGGCTGGCCCGCCCGAGCAGCCCGTGGGCGCGCTGGCGCTACGCGACCCGCCCGCGCCGCCGGGCCCGCGCGCTCCGGCGCGAGCGCCGACTGCACCGGCGTGCGGACGTCGCCCGTACCTGGCTTTTCGACCTGATCGCCGGTGCCCCCGACAAGGTGCCGGCCGGTCACCCCGCCGCCCACCGGGTCGCCGAGCGGATGGCCGCCCGGGCCTCCGCCCACCTCGACGCGCACGCCGCCCGCGCGCTGGCCCGCCGGTCCGCGCGCCTCGCCGACCGCCGCTCGGCGGCGGTCCCCGCGCCCGGCGGAACCTCGGCCGCCGGCCGGGCACCGGGGTCGGGCGCGCCCGAGTCCGGCCCCCGGCCCCGGGCGCAGCAGCGCCGCCGCACCGTCCGGGCCGGCCGCAGTCGTACCTATGCGGTGCGTCCGACCGGTCTGGAGCCCCGGCCCGACCGACACCCCCGGCCGCGGCCGCACACCCGCCGGATCCACCGGTAGTTCGCATACCCTGTGCGCCTGGGTGTGGGTGATGGTCAGTCAGATCATCTGACAGGTCACCCGCCCGGCGGCGCGGGCTTGGGGTGTGAGAGCCGCCCGGCTTGAGAATATGGCGATCAGTGACCCACTTGTCACGTGATGGGATATTTCGCCAGGTTCGCCGCCGTGCTCTCCGGACGGCCCTGGTCCGACACCTGAGAAGGGATGTCTCGTGGCGCGCAGGCTCCTGCCGACCCTCCTGTTGTCCCTCACCGCCCTGCTCGGGCTGCTCCCCGCCGCCGCGGCCGCCCCGGCACCGCCGTCGGCCGGGGCGGTCCCGGCGGACGTCGACGTCCCGGAGGGCTCGTCCGGCTCGTCCGGCTCGTCCGGCTCCTCCGGCTCGTCCGGCTCCTCCGGCTCCTCCGGCTCCTCCGGCTCCTCCGCCGACGGGCCCTACCCCTCCGCCGAGGAGATCGACCGCTCCCGGGCCGAGGCCGACCGCCGGGCCGCCTCGGTCGCCACCATCGAAGCCGGGCTCACCGCGGCCACCGCCGAACTGGACCGGGCCGGCCGCTCCGCCGAGCAGGCCGTCGAGGCGTACAACGGCGCACAGCTCACCCTCGCCCGGGCCCGTGCGGAGGAGTCCGCCGCCGCCGGCCGGGCCGCCACCGCCGAGGCCGCGCGGGCCGAGGCCGCCGAGAACGCCGCCCAGCTGGCCGCCGAAACGTACCGTCAGGGCACCACCGCCGAGCTGTCCGCCATCAACGCCCTGATCGGCGCGCACGGACCGCGCGAGGCCGGCGACCAGGCCGCGGTGGTCGGTGTCGCCAGCGACCGCACCCGGCAGATCCTGGACGCGGCCACCGGCACCGCCGCCGCCGCGACCCGCGCCTCGGCCGCCGCCCGCACCGCCGCCGAGGCCGCCGAGAAGGCCGCCGCCGAGGTCGGCGCGGCCCGGGGCCGGGCGGAGGCCCGGCTGGCCGCCCAGCAGACGCAGGTCGTCGCCGTCGGCCAACGCCGTGAACACCTGCTCGCCGACCTCGCCGTCGCCCGCCACACCACCGTCGAACTGGAGCGGCAGCGGCGCGAGGCACTGGAGGCGATCGCGGCCCGCGAGGCCGAGGCCGCCGCCCGGGCCGCCGCGGAGAAGGCGGCGGCGGAGCAGGCCGCCGCCGAGCGGGCGGCGGCGGAGAAGGCGGCGGCCGAGGCGGCCGGTGCGGCGAAGGCGCCGCCCGCGGTCCCGCCCCCGGCCGCCCGGCCCTGGTCGGCCGAGGGAGCGGCCGCCGCCGTGGCCTTCGCCCGCTCCAAGGTCGGGCTGCCCTACGTCTGGGGCGGCGAAGGCCCCGGCGGCTACGACTGCTCGGGGCTGACCATGATGGCCTGGCGCCAGGGCGGCAAGCAGCTGAACCACTTCGCCGCCGACCAGTACGCGCAGAGCACCCGGATCGGCTACCGCCAGCTCCGGCCCGGCGACCTGGTCTTCTGGACCGACACCGGTCGGGCCGCCGACATCCACCACGTCGGTCTCTACATCGGCGACGACCAGATGATCGAGGCCCCCCGCCCGGGCCTGCCGGTCAAGCAGGCCAGCCTCTGGATCATGGGCACCCCGGACTTCTACGCCCGCCCGTAGACCGGTCCGGCCCGTGCGCGGATCCTCGCGTCACTTCTCGGCCCTTCGCCTCCGTCAAGTGCGACGAAGAGTCAGCGGGCCGCCGAGTGGAGTGATCCGCGGCCGGGCCGCCGGCTCCCGGGTGCGTCACGGGCCGCGAGTCCGCGCGCCGGCCGGGTCGGTGCGGGAGTCAGCGGCACAGCGCCATGACGGTGTCGTCGAAGTCGGGGAACTCCCGGACCGCCCGCTCGACGACGGCGGTGGCCGGCCGCTGCCGCTCGGGGGCGAACCGCTCCGCGACCGCCGTCAGCCGCCGGCTGGGACGGGGGCTCGGGTCGCTCCCGTACGGGGTGGCGGCCTCCCAGGGGCCGAGGCCGCCGGCGAGCAGCCACAGGAAGTCGCCCAGGTCGCGCGCCACTACGCAGGTCTCGCCCTCCGAACCGAGGAAGACGACGGGTTGGTCGATGAGCGGGCGGCCCGGGCGGACCAGCCAGAACGCCGCGTATCCACCCGTGCCGTCCTGGCCGAACACCCGGAACTCGTCACCGCTCACCTCCGTGTTGCCGGTCCAGGCCCGCAACCAGTCGGTGGTGTCCTCGGCGGACAGGAAGTCCGGGAAGGGCTCGAAGTCGATCCCCCTGCCGTCCTCGTGGTCGAACGGGACCGTCAGCGCGGCGGCGAGGGCTTCGGGGAGTCGTCGATCACTGGTCGGAGTCACGCGGAGAGGCTAGCGGCCGCCACCGTCACCGGACGCCGGCCCGGCCCGGCGGGACGGGACGCGCGCCCACCGCGGTGCGGGCGGTGGGGCGGCTCGGTCCCGGCGGTGCGGTGGCGGACCCTCATGCCGGCCTCGCGGCGCGACCGTTGACGTCGGCGGCTCAGCCGGAGCCGTCGCCCGCCCCGGTCAGGGCCTCGTAGCGCTCGAAGGCCTCCCGCCCGTCGGGGACGAAGGAGTCGTCGGCGACGACGGTCCGCAGTTCGGCCCTGGTGAGCCAGGCGTGCCAGACGATCTCGGACGGGTCCGGCGTGAGGTCCTGGACGATCACGGCTTCGTGGACCCCGAGCCAGTAGGGGCTGATCGCTCCTCGGCAGCGGAACTTGAGGACGAACCGGGCCTCGGCCCGGACCCCCAGTTCCTCGGCGAGTTCCCGGGCCGCGGCCGCCGCGTAGGACTCGCCGGCCTCCGCGGCCCCGCCGACGAGCCAGTTGTACCGGCCGGGGAAGCGCGCATCGTCGTCCGGGCGCCGGTGCACCAGGAACCGCCCGGCGGGATCGCGGCAGACGGTGGTGGCGATCCGGTGCAACCACCGCCGGCGGATGGCCTCGTCGCGGTCCACGACCGCGAGCACCCGGTCCTGCTCGTCGACCCGATCCACCTGTTCGCCCATGGCGCCACGATGCCAGAGCGGACCGACAGCGCCGGGCGGGAGCCGGGTCGGCCCGGGGGAGACCGTGCGCGGCGCCGGCCTGCGCGCACTCCCGGCGGCGGGCGAAAAATGAGGTGCCGTCCTCGGAGGGCGGTCGTACCGTGACGTCATGGGCACTGATGTGGGCGGCGGGACCGGCGACCGGGGCAACGGCCGGGTGGACGAGCGCGTCGGCGGGGTCGAGGTCCGGGCGATCGGCGTTGACGAGGTCGAGGGCTGGGACCGGGCACTCGTCTTCGGGTTCCTCCGCCCGCACGTGGAGAGCGCGGCGGAGTTCCGGCGCCGGCAGTGGCAGCCGGGCCGGGTGCTCGCTGCCCTGGACGGCGGCCGACAGGTCGCCACCTTCCGCAGCTTCGACGTCGAACTGACCGTCCCCGGTGGAGCGGTCGTCGAGGCGGACGCCATCAGCTCGGTCACCGTGTCCGCCACCCACCGCCGACGCGGCCTGCTCAGCCGGATGATGACGGAGGACTTGGCGGCCGCCCGTGAGCGCGGCTCGGCCGTCGCCATCCTGGTCGCCGCCGAGTACAACATCTACGGCCGGTTCGGCTTCGGCCCGGCCACCCGCGGCCACGGCTGGAACGTCGACCTGCAGCGGACCAGGGGCCTGCGCGCGGGCCTGCCGACCGTGCCCGGCGGGCGGATCGACTTCGTCACCATGGAGGAACTGCGCAAGGCGGGCCCCGAGGTGCACGACCGCTGGCGGCTCACCCAGCCCGGCGCGATCCCCCGCGACGAGCTCTGGTGGCGGCGCCACACCGGGGACATCCAGGTCCCGGGCTTCGAGTGGAAGGAGCCCTTCGCCGCCGTCCACCGGGACGCCGAGGGCACCGCCACCGGCCTGGTCGTCTACCGGGTCGACGACAACTGGGACGGCAGCTACCCGAACTGCACCCTCACCGTCGTCGACTTCTTCGCGCTGGACCTGGCCACCGCCGCCGAGCTGTGGCGGTTCGTCCTCTCCGTCGACTGGGTGCGCAAGGTCGCGGCCGAGAACATCGGACCGGACAACCCGCTGCCGCTGCTGCTGGCCGACCCGCGCGCCGCCACCCCCTCTGCCGACAACGCCGACTTCATGTGGCTCCGGGTGCTCGACGTCGAGGCCGCCTTCGACGCCCGGACGTACGGCGCGCCCGGCCGGGTGGTGCTGGAGGTCGAGGACCGGGCCGGCTTCGCGGCCGGCCGGTGGGCCGTCGAGGTCGCCGCCGACGGCAGCGGCCGCTGCACCCGCAGCACGGACGAGGCCGACCTCGCGCTGGACGCCTCCGCGCTCGGCTCGCTGTACCTGGGCGGCGAGACCGCCCCGCGGCTGGCCGCGGCCGGCCTGGTCACCGAGCTGCGCCCGGGCGCGGCCGCCGCCGCCGACCTGCTGCTGCGCACGCCGCTGCGGGCCTGGAACCCGGACATCTTCTGACCCGTCGCCGGCGGGAGTCGCCCGGCGTCCGCCCGATCCGCCCGATCCGCCCGATCCGGCCGGGCCGGAGCGCCCGGGAGAAGTGAACGCGAGGGCTCACGGCCGGGCGCTCCGACCACGCGGAGCGCCCGGCCGTGGCCTTGTCGCCGGTCTTTCCCGCTGCTACTTGACTGCGGTCTTCCCGATGGTCGGCAGGATGAAGTCCTGGATGAGGCCCTTGGCGTCGCGGACGATCGGGCGGAACACCCGGTAGCGCGAGAGATTGATGACCCGGGCCGCCACCGGGGTGGACCGGCGGACGAACTCGCGGGTCCGCTCGGTGTCCTCGGTGCGGTCGAAGACCCAGTAGAGCACCACGACCATCAGGTGCAGCCACAGCACGTCGGGCAGCAGCTCGACCAGTTCGGCGTCCAGCTTCGGCGCGAGTTCCGAGCCCTGCAGCACCTCGCGGAACAGCTCCACGGCGGTGGCCCGCGCCGGGTGGGACTCGTTGGAGAACGGGCTGAGCGAGCTGGTCGGGTCGGCGGCCGTCCGAAAGAACTGCGCGGCGAACTCGTGGTACGGCGCGGCGGTGTCGAGCCAGGACTCCAGCGCGATCTGCAGCCGCTCGGCGAAGTCCCGGGTATGGGCCATGCGCTTCCTGGCATCCGCCGCATGGTCGTAGGTCATGCGGTCGTAGAATCCTTGGATCAAGAATTCCTTTGCCGCGAAGTAGTAATAAGCATTTCCGACCGAGACGCCCGCCTCGGTGGCGATGGCGCGCATGGTGGTCTTGTCGTAGCCGCGCTCCTGGAACAACCGCATGGCGGTCTCCAGGATCAGCGCCCGGGTCTGCTCGCTCTTGTCGGTCTTCGGCTGGGCGCGGCTGCCGCGTACCTCGCCGCCCGCCGCCGGGGTCGACGGCGCGCCGTTCGCGCCCTCGGGGCTGTCCGTGCCGTTCGCGCTCGTCTTGTCGTTGGTGCCGTTCGTCGCTGCCAGGTCGTCCACGGCCCCGAGCCTAGCCGGATCGGTCGGCCCCGGCCGGTGTCGGTGCGCGCGGTACCGGACGACCCCTTCGCATCCGGTGCCGACGCTCCGCCCCCATGCTTTCGAACGTGTTCAAAAGCATGGGAGTGACTGTAGATCCAAAGCTTGAGCATGTTCAAGCTCGGGGGTGTGGCAGGCTCGCCCCCATGGACGTCACCATCCGCCGCGGTACCGCGGCCGACAGCGCGACCGTGGCCGAGCTGCACGCCCTCAGCTGGCGGACCGCCTACACCGGCATCGTCCCGGAGCAGGCGCTGGGCGACGGGCTGGCCGACGAGCGGAGCGAGGTGTGGGCGCTGCGGCTGGCCGCCGACTACGGCGAACCGGCCAACACGCCCGCGCTGCTGATCGCCGAACAGGCCGGTGGCGCCGTCGGGTTCGCCTACCTGGTGCCGCAGCCCGACGGCCGGATCCTGCTCGACAACCTGCACGTCAGGCCCGGCCGCACCGGTGGCGGCATCGGCCACGCGCTGTTCGACGCCGTCCGCGACCACTTGGCGACGTGCCACCCCGGAGCCGACCTCTACCTGGAGGTACTGCGCGACAACACCCGGGCGGTCGCCTTCTACGAGCGCGAGGGCGGCCGCCGGACGGCGGAGCAGGAGGGCATCTTCCCGGGCGGGTACGCGCTGCCCGAGTACGAGTACACCTGGCCCGCCGCCGGGGACCGGGACGGTGCGCCGGCGCGGTAGCACCGGCTCCGGCGGGTGCTCAGTCGTGGTCGTAGACCGTCACCGGCACCCCCCGCTCCACCAGGCGGGCCGTCACCAGCGGCTCGACCAGCTCCCAGCGCCCGCCCGCCAAGCCGCAGCCGATCCGGGGCATGTGGACGGAGGCACCGAGCGCCAGCGCCTGCCCGGCCAGCGTCGTCAAGGCGGTGTCGATCGCCTCGTAGCGCACCGGGGCGCCGGTCGAGCGGCCCGTCCGGACGCCGCGCTGGCCGACCATGTTGGCCACCCGGACGTACGGCTCGACCCGGACCAACTGCACGGCGCCCAGGCCGAAGTCGTTCCCCGCGCGCTCCCGGTGCCAGCGCCGGTACGCGGCCTCCGGCTCCGGCCACCGCCGGGAGAGCGCCAGGACGAAACCCCTGCCCCACCCGCCGAGGTCGTTGCAGACGTGCGCGATCACCTTCATGCCCTTGCCCCGGGGCGCGGTGGCATCGCCGCGGAGGTAGCTGATGACGGCCGGTTCCATGCCGGTCAAGCTACCGCGCGGCACTGACGACCCGTCCGGACGCCCGCTCCGCCGGGGGAGCGGCCGGAGTCCGCAGGTGGCGGCGCCCGGTCAGGGCGATCAGCAGGGCGAGCGCGGCGGCGCCGGCCGGCAGCCAGTAGCCGGTCCCGGGGGCGGTGTGCTCGGCGACCGCGCCGGCCAGCGCCGCCCCGGCCGAGATCCCGGTCACGATGCCGGAGACCGCCACCGCCATGCCCTCGTTCAACTGTCCTCGGGGGAGCAGCTCCTGGACGAGCGTCATCCCGGTGACCATGGTCGGGGCGGTGCCCGTCCCGGCCGCGAACAGGGCCGCCCCGAGCAGGGCGGGCCCGGCGCCGCCCAGCCCGGCGGCGAGCGGCAGGAGCAACAGCAGGGCCATCGCCGTGACGCCGGACAGGAACCGGACGCCCGGCGACCGGCGGGGCCGGAGCAGGCCGAAGACCAGCCCGGCCGCGCACGACCCGGCCGCGACCAGTGCCAGCAGCGCGCCCGCCAGCGGCTTGTGCCCGAGGGCGTCGGCGTACGCCACCGTGGTGAGCTCCGTCGAGCCGAAGACCACGCCGGTGGCGAGGAAGGTCAGCAGCAGCACCCGCAGCCCGGGGATCCGCAGCGGCGAGCCGCGCCGCCGGTCCGCCGTCCGGCCGGCGAGCGGGGGTTCGGTCCGGCGCTGGGCGGCGAACAGCAGGGCGCCCGCGCTGCCGAAGACCCCGGCGGCCAGCAGACCGGCCTCCGGCGCCACCGCGGTGCAGAGGACCATCGCGAGCACCGGTCCGGCCATGAAACAGAGCTCGTCCAGCGACTGCTCGAAGGAGTTGGCCAGGTGCCGGGCGGCCGGGTCGTCCCGGTACAGGTGCGCCCAGCGGGCCCGGGCCATGCCGCCCAGGTTCGGCGCCGCCGCGCAGGCCGCCCAGCAGGCGTACAGCGTCCAGTCGGGCGCGCCGAGCCGCACGCAGAGCAGCAGGCCGAGGAGCGGCACGGCGTTGTACACGGTTGCCGGGACGGCGATCCGGGCCTGCCCGAACCGGTCGACCAGCCGGCCCAGCAGCGGCATGCCGATCGCCCCGGTGACCAGGCCGGCCGCCGCGACGGTGCCCGCCAGCGCGTACGAGCCGCGGCGCTCCGAGAGCAGCACCACCAGCGCGACGCCGGTCATCGACATCGTGAGCCGGCCGAGCAGCCCGGCCAGGGTGAACGCGACGGTGCCGGGCGGCGCGAACAGCCGTCGGTAGGAGGCGAGCACGGGACTCCTCAAGGAGGGGAGGGGGGAGGGCTCCAGCCTCGGGCAGTGGCCCCGTCCCGGTCCAACACCTGTTTCGCCGCACTCACATCATGGTGTTGTTAATCTGCGGCCATGCCCCACGACCTGCACCCCCGGCTGCTCCGGGGCTTCGTCGCGACGGCCGAGACGCTGCACTTCGGCCGGGCCGCCCAGCGGCTGCACGTCGCCCAGCAGGCGCTCAGCCGGGACATCCGCACGCTGGAGAGGCTGCTCGGCGACACGCTCCTCACCCGGACCACGCGCAGCGTCGGCCTCACGCCGGCCGGGCAGCGGCTGCTGCCGCGGGCCCGCCGGCTGCTCGCCCTGCACGACGAGATCGTCAACGGCGCCGAGCGGCGCCCGCTGCTGCTGGACCTCAACAGCGATGTCACCGGGCCCGACCTGACCACCGACCGGGTGCTCGAACGCGCCCGGGCCGCCTGGCCGGAGGGTGAGATCCTGGCCCGGTTCCTCGGTGGACTCGCCGCGGCCGCCGAGGAGTTGACGGCCCACCGGCTGGATGCCGCGTTCGGCCGCTTCGCCGGACTGTCGGCCGGGCTGCGCGCCCAACTGGCCCAGACGCCGGTCCGGTTGGAGCGGGTCTCGGTGATGATGGCGGCCGGCCACCCGCTCGCCGCCCGGCCGGTGCTGAGGCTCGCCGACCTGGCCGGACACCCGGTGGACGTCTGCGCGGGCAATCCGGCCACCACCGAATGGGCCGACCTCGGCACCCGGCTGCTGAGCGCCCACGGCCTCGTGCCGGCCGCGCCGTACGTCCCGCCGGTCGGGGTGGACGAGACCGCCCGCTACCTCACCCGGCACGGCGACCCGATGCTGACCACCACCGGGGGCCCGCTGATCCCCGGGGTGGTGAACGTGCCGCTGGTCGAGCCGGTGCCGTTGACCCTGGTCAGCCTGGTGCACCGCCCGGAGCTGCGACACCCCGGGCTGGTCGCGCTGGGCGCGGCGGCCGCCGAACTCGGGGCGCGCGAGGGCTGGTTGCGCCGCCCGGCCGACAGCTGGCTGGCGGAGTCCGACGCGGCGTTGCTCGCGGTGTAGGCGCGGCCGTGGGGGCGGGGGCAGGGGTGGGGGCGCGGCCCTGGGGGCGCGGTCGGAGCGCGATCCCGCCCCTGCCGCTCGGGGGTCGGCAGGGGCGGGTCGGGTGCGGGCGCGCCGGTCCGGTCCGGTCTGGTCCGGTGCCGCTGTCAGCGGAACGGCCGCTGCCGGGCGCGCGGGGCAGTGGCCGGGGCCGGCCGGGTCAGGCCGCCTTGACGGCGGAGATGTCGAAGCTGAGCTTGACCTTCTCGCCGATCAGCACGCCACCGGTCTCCAGCGCGGCGTTGTAGCTGAGACCCCAGTCGGTGCGGTCCAGCACGGCCGCGCCCTCGAAGCCGACCCGCTCGGCGCCGTACGCGTCGGTGGCGCTGCCGGTGTAGTCGAGGTCCAGCACGATCGGCCGGGTGGTGTCCTTGATGGTGAGCTCGCCCGTCATCCGGTAGGAGTCGCCGCGCAGGCGCTCGGCGGAGGTGCTGCGGAAGCGGATCTCCGGGTAGGTCTCGGCGGCGAAGAAGTCGCCGGTGCGCAGGTGCTCGTCGCGCTGGGCCTGGTTGGTGTCGATGCTCGCGACCTTGATCACCAGCTCGGCGCTGGAGTTGTGCGGGGAGGTGCCGTCCAGGTGCAGCTTGCCGACGTACTCGGTGAAGCGGCCCTTGACGTTGGTGACCATGGCGTGGCGCACCGAGAAGCCGACCTCGCTGTGGGTGGTGTCGATCGCCCAGTCGCCGCTGAGGTGGCCCAGGTCCGGGCCGGCCGGGGCCTCGACGACGGCGGTGGTGGTCGCGGCGGTGGTGGTCTTGGTGCGGTTGAAAAGGCCCATGGCTCCTCCTTGGGTCCGAAGCCATTTGTTTAGGCTTCAACTTGTTGGCTCCACTCTAGGGCGGTTTCGTTCAAAGTTCAACCATGCGGTGCGTGGGCGGTCCACGGAACCACCCGGACGGCGCAGCGGGGAGCGGCGGCGGTCGGGCCGGGGCCGGTGGCGGGACGGGGGCGGTGTCGGCCGCGATCGGTATCGTCGCCCCCGGTCCGGCCGCGCGGCTTGACCCTCGACCTGGTCGAGGCCACAGAGTCCGGGGCATGGAGAGCGACCTGCGCAGCATCGGTGAACTGGCCCGCGACAGCGGCCTCGGCGTCAGCGCGCTGCGCTTCTACGACGGCGCCGACGTGCTCACCCCCGCCCGGGTCGACCCGCAGACCGGCTACCGCTGGTACGCGCCCGGCCAACTCGCCGACGCCCGGCTGCTCTGCCGCCTCCGGCGGGTGGGCCTGCCACTGGCCGACATCCGGGCCGTGCTCGGTGCGGAGCCCGGCTCCGGCACGGCCCACCGGGTGGTCGACGCGCACCTGCGCCGCTTGGAGGCCGGTCTCGCCGACGCGCGCCGGGAGCTCTCCCTGATCCGCACGCTGATCGACCAGAGGGAGAACCCCGTGACCGCCGCACCCGCCCCGCACACCGTCACCGTCCCCGCCCGCGCACTCGCCGAGGCTCTCGCCGCGGTCCGGTTCGCGGTCGGCACCGACCCCGAAGTCCCCGTGCTGTCAGGCGTGTTGTTCGACCTGGACGGCGGGCTGCTGCGGCTGGTCGCCACCGACCGGTACCGGATGGCGCTGGCCGAGGTACCGCTGCCGGTACCCGTGCCGGGTGCGCCGGACGAGGTCTCGACCGCCGCGATCGTCCCGACCGCGCTGGTCGACGCCATCCGCGCGCTGCTGGGCTCCGGTGCCGAACACGCCCGACTGACCCTCGGCGCCGACGCCGTCCTGGTCGAGACCGGCGGGCACCGGATCGAGGGTGCCGCCCTCGACCACGACTACCCCGACTACCGGTCGCTGGTCCGGCTGGACCCGGTCCACCGGGTCGGCCTGCCCGCCGCCGAGCTGCGGGGCGCCGTCGAGTCCGGCGCGACCCGCCGACTGCCCTCGGGCCCGCACGGCGAGGACTGTGAGGTCACCGTGCTCACGCTCGGCCGGGACGGGCGGCTCACCGTCGCGGACGGCGGCGACCCGGCGCCCGGGGACGTCCGGGTGGCCGTCAACCGCGACTTCCTCCTGGACGCCCTCCCGGCCGCCGGTCCCGGGCAACTCGTCCTCGAACTCACCGGCCCCGTCGCCCCGCTGGCCATTCGCACGGCCGGCCGCGACGGCACCTTCTCCATCCTGATGCCCGTCCGGGTGCCCGAGCTCGTCTGATCCGCCGACACCGGCCGGGGCGGCCCGCTCGCCAACCTCGGCCGGATGGGGAGCACCGACGGTTTCGACGCCTCCTGGGCGGCCCTCGCACCCGGCGCGCGGCGCTGCCTGGAGCCGGCCCACCGCTCCTGGCCCGACGGCGGGTTGCCGGTGGGCGCGGTCCTCGCCGACGCCGACGGCGTGATCGTCGCCGAGGGGCGCAACCGCGGCCCGCCGAGGGGCGCAACCGCGCCTACGACCCGCCGGGTGGTACGGATCCGCCAGGGCACGCCGCTCGCGCCCGCCGAGCTGAACGCGCCGGCCCGGACCCGTACCGGGTGGGACCTCGCCACCCACACCCTGTGGAGCAGTCACGAGCCGTGCGGGATGTGCGCGGCCGCCGTCGCCTTCACCGGCATCGGCGTCGTCCGCTTCCTCGCCCCGGACCCGTGGGCGGTGGGCGCCGGGCGAGGCGCCGGGGCGGACGTCGCCGGCCCGCGCTGGGCGGAGGTGGCGGCCGATCTGCTCTTCCTCGCCGCCGCCGTCCGCGTCGGCGGCCCGGACCACCGCACCGTGCGCACCGCCCTGGCCGGTGGCCCGCGCGCGGCCCGCACCGCCCGCCTCGCCGTCGACCTCGCCGCCCGGGGCGCCGGCACCCCCGCCGACTCCCTCCCCGTTCTGCTCGCCGGGCTCCGGTCCGCCGTCACCCGCGCCGCGGCCTGACCCGTCGCCGGGGTCGGCCGGGCATCCCGCCCGCTTTGCGTCCCGCCGTGGTTCGGTCCTGCCCCGTTCCCGTCCGGCCTGCGAAGATGAGCGGAGCGCGTACGGACGACCGCAGGGGTGGATCATGACCGTTCTGGTGCTCGGAGTGCTGGTGCTCGCCGTCGGCGGGTGCGTCTGCGTGGTGTGGGCGGACCGCGGTGGGCCCCGGTGGGTCCGCGCGGTGGCGTCGGCGACCCTCTCGGTGGGCGACGTGCTGCGCTACCTGCACAAGAACCGCCGCCGCGGCGGCAGCAACCGTTCCGGCGGCGGGGACGGGGACTAGGCGAGGCCCGGGCGAGGACCGGGAGGACCGGGCGAGAGCGGGCGCGGGCCCGGCGTGGGCCGGGCGGGCCGCCTGACGAGGCCCGCCCACGGCCGCTCCGGTCGCCCTGCGGCACCCGTCAGGACCCGGCCGCCCGCCCGCCGTCCGGACCGGGTTCGGCGGCGTCGTCCGCGAGCGGTGCGGGCTTCGTGGAGAGGATCTCGCGGGCCTGCTCCGCGGCGCGGGCCATGCTCTCGCCGACGAAGTCGACGAAGCGGGCGATGCCCTCCAGACGGACGGCGGCGGGGCTGTCGGGACCGAGGATGGTGACGCCCTGCCGCGCGGTCTCGGCCAGTTGGCCGTGGGCCCGGGCGGCGGCGATCATGCCGTCGTACCAGACGTCGTTGTCGACGATGTAGCGCTCGCGGCGGCGTTCGTCGCGTTCCCGGCGGATCAGGCCCTGGGATTCGAGCAGCGTGGTCGCCTTGGAGATGGACGCCGGGCTGACCTCCAGGCGCTGGACGAGTTCGGACGCGGTGAGGCTGCCCGCGTCGGTGGTGTAGAGGGAGGCCAGCACCCGGGCGGTCATCCTGGGCAGGCCCGATCCCATCAGGAGGGTGGTGAACACCTCCTCGTACTCGCGCACGGCCTCGGCGTCGCGCCCGTCGGCCTGCCGGGGCGCCGCCGGTCCCCGGGGCGCGGCCTGCCTGCGCCGGTGGGTGCGGTGTTCGGTGGCGCGGTGGGCCAGGTCGGCGCGGTAGGCGCCGGGGCCGCCGTTGCGCATCACCTCGCGGGTGACCGTCGAGGTGGGGCGGTCGAGACGTCGGGCGATCTCCGCGTAGGCGAGCCCGTCGGCCACCCCCAGCGCGATCTGCTGACGTTCCTGCTGGGTGAGCCTGCCTCCCGGCATCGCGATCTCCTTCCACGGTTCCCTGATGCCCGTCAGCATAGCGTTCACTTCCCATCCAATGCAACGACTGAGGTGATTGACGTTGCGTTAGAAGTACGCTCGTTGCAACGATATTTGGGTATCTACCTGCAGTGATAGCAATGTGGCGCAACGAGTCTGTTGCGTAATCTGCGAACGCAACGTAGCTTTTCCAATGTCAGAAACGACGAGCCGCAGGAGAGCACGATGCAGAAGTTCGCCACCGCCGCCCCGATCACCGCCGTCCTGGACATCCCCGCGGGGCGCGTCCGGTTCATCGCCGCCGACCGGGCCGACACCACGGTCGAGGTCCTCCCCGCGGACGCCACGAAGGGGCGCGACGTGAAGGCGGCGGAGCAGATCACCGTCGACTACCAGGACGGCGTGCTGCGGATCGAGGCCGCGCCGGAGAAGAACCGGCTCCTCGGTCGCTTCGGCTCCGTCGAGGTGACCGTCCGACTGCCCGCCGGCTCGCGGGTCGAGGGGAAGGCGGCCGGCGCCGAACTGCGGGGCGTCGGGCGGCTCGGCGATGTCGCCTTCGAAGGGGCCCAGGGCCCGGTCGAACTCGACGAGGTCGCCGGCGCCCACCTCACCGTCATCGACGGCGACATCACGATCGGCCGCCTGGGCGGCCCCGCCGAACTCGGCACCCAGCGCGGCGACATCCGGATCGCCCAGGCCCTGGGCAGCACCGTCACCCTGCGCACCCTGGACGGCGACCTGTCGGTCGACGCGGCCCCCGGCGTCGCCGCCTCGCTGGACGCCGGCACCGGCCGCGGCCGGATCCACGACGCGCTCAGGAACGCCGAGGGCGCCGCCGTCCTGACCATCCACGCCACCACCACGCGGGGCGACATCACCGCCCGCAGCCTCTGAACCCGACGGAACCCGAAGGAGTCACCCACCATGACCAAGCCGGCCATCGCGGCGAACGGGCTGTGCAAGTCCTACGGTGACAAGGTCGTGCTCGACGGCGTCGACCTGGTCGTCCCGGAAGGAACGATCTTCTCCCTGCTCGGCCCGAACGGGGCCGGCAAGACCACCGTCGTCAAGATCCTCTCCACCCTCGTCTCCGCCGACCGGGGCACCGGCGACATCCGCGTCGGCGGCCACGACCTGGCCGCCGACCCCCAGGCGGTGCGTGCCGCGATCGGGGTCACCGGCCAGTTCTCCGCCGTCGACGGCCTGATCACCGGCGAGGAGAACATGCTCCTCATGGCGGACCTGCACCACCTCTCCCGCGGCGAGGGCCGCCGCACCGCCGCCCGGCTCCTGGAGCGCTTCGACCTGGTGGAGGCCGCGAAGAAGCCCGCCTCCACCTACTCCGGCGGCATGAAGCGGCGCCTGGACATCGCCATGACGCTGGTCGGCGACCCGCGGATCATCTTCCTCGACGAGCCGACCACCGGCCTCGACCCGCGCAGCCGTCACACCATGTGGCAGATCATCCGCGAACTGGTCTCCGACGGCGTCACCGTCTTCCTCACCACCCAGTACCTGGAGGAGGCCGACGAACTCGCCGACCGCATCGCGGTCCTCAACGACGGCAGGATCGCCGCCGAGGGCACCGCCGGGGAACTGAAGCGGCTCGTGCCCGGCGGACACGTGCGGCTGCGCTTCACCGACCCGGCCGCCTACCGCTCCGCCGCCCTCGCCCTGCACGGAGTCGCCCGTGACGAGGAGGCGCTGGCGCTGCAGCTCCCCAGCGGCGGCAGCCAGCGCGAACTGCGCGCCATCCTCGACCGGTTGGACTCCGCCGGCGTCGAGGCGGACGAGCTGACCGTGCACACTCCCGACCTCGACGACGTGTTCTTCGCCCTGACCGGCGGCACCACCATCCCCGACCAGCCGACGGAGGCAGTCCGATGAGCTCCTTCTCCCTCGCCCTGCGCGACTCGAACACGATGCTGCGCCGCAACCTCCTGCACGCGCGGCGCTACCCGTCGCTCACGCTGAACCTGCTGCTCACCCCGATCATGCTGTTGCTGCTCTTCGTCTACATCTTCGGCGACACGATGAGCTCGGGCATCGGCGGCGGGGCTCCGGACCGCTCCGCCTACATCGCCTACGTCGTCCCGGGTCTGCTGCTGATGACCATCGGCAGCACCGTGGTCGGCACCGCGGTGTCCGTCTCCAACGACATGAGCGAGGGGATCATCGCCCGCTTCCGCACGATGGCGATCCACCGCCCCTCCGTCCTGGTCGGGCACGTCGTCGGCAGCGTGCTGCAGTCGATCATGAGTGTGGTCCTCGTCGGCGCCGTCGCCGTGGCGATCGGCTTCCGCTCCACGGACGCCACCGTGCTGGAGTGGCTCGCGGCGTTCGGACTGCTCGTGCTCTTCGCCACCGCACTCACCTGGATCGCCGTCGGCATGGGCCTGGTCAGCCCGAACGCCGAGGCCGCCAGCAACAACGCGATGCCGCTGATCCTGCTGCCGCTCCTCTCCAGCGCCTTCACCCCCATCCACTCCATGCCCGGCTGGTTCCAGCCGATCGCCGAGTACCAGCCGTTCACGCCGGCCATCGAGACCCTGCGCGGCCTGCTGCTCGGCACCGGGATCGGCCACAACGGGTGGCTCGCGGTCGCCTGGTGCGTGGGGCTCGCGCTGCTCGGCTACTTCTGGTCGACCTCGACGTTCAACCGCGACCCGAAGTAACCGCCATGACGGCGCGGGTCACCTCCCGCCACACGGCTCGCCCCAGGGCGGCGCACTCCGGCACCACGCCGGCGTACGCCGCCCGGCGGCGTTCCCGGCCCCGCCGCCGGGCCGTCCATCGGCAGGTCGGGGCCGGTCCGGGGCCGGTCCGGGCCGCCACGTTTGCTGTTGCTAGCACCGTGCTTGCATTTGCAAGCGCGGTGGGGCAGGGTGGGCGCATGGCCTCACTGAACGTCGGCTCGCTGGGCGAGTACATCCGCGAGCAGCGCCGGAACGCGCAGTACTCGCTGCGGCAACTGGCGGAGGCCGCCGGCGTGTCCAACCCCTACCTCAGCCAGATCGAGCGAGGGTTGCGCAAGCCGAGCGCGGAGATTCTGCAGCAGATCGCCAAGGCGCTGCGGATCTCGGCGGAGACGCTGTACGTCCAGGCCGGGATCCTGGAGGAACGGCGGGGTGAGGGCCTGGAACTGCGGGCCTCGATCCTGGCCGATCCGCTGATCAACGAGCAGCAGAAGCAGGCGCTGCTCGCGGTCTACGACGCCTTCCTCAAGGAGAACGCCGCCCGCGAGGACCCGGACGCGGCGCCCGACGACCCCGAAGCCGACGGCCCGACGGCCGCCGGCCCGGCAACCTAGACCAACGGGAGGACCGGTCATGCCGATCACGGACGAGATCAAGAAGACCCTGAGCGACCCGACTCCGCTCTACGCCCTCGCGGGCGCGGGCGACCTCGCCTACGAGAAGCTGCGGGAGGTGCCCGGCAAGGTCGAGGCCCTGGCGGCGGACCGCAAGGGCGCGCAGGACAAGGCCACCGCCAAGTTCCAGGACGCGCAGGCCAGGCTGGTCGAGGCGCAGGCGAAGGTCGCGGGTACCGTCACCACCCTGCCCACCGACCTCAAGGTGCTCCAGGAGAGGGCGCAGAGCTTCGCCCTCCAGCAGGTCGGCCGCGCGGTCGAGCTGGCGGTGAAGGCCAAGGAGGCCTACGACGAGCTGGCCGAGCGCGGCAAGGGCGTCGTCGAGCGGGGCGGTCAGGCCGACGCGGTCGAGCCGGCGGCGGCGCCCGCCGTGACGCCCGAGCCGGTGGAGCCCGAGCCGGTCGACGCCGAGTTGGTCGAGGACGAGCCGGTCGACGAGCCGGCCGTCGACGAGCCGGTCGGGGCGCCCGCGCCGAAGAAGGCCGCCCGCGCCAAGAAGGCCGCCGAGTAGCAGTCGGTACCGCCGTCATCCGGTGGGCGACGTGCGGCCCGGGGCACATCCGGTGACCTCGGGACGTTGACACCGTGGCGGGGTCGGCCGTGCCAGGATGGGCGGCGGCCGGCACGCCGGAGCCGAGACGCAGAGGAGACCGCGATGGGCGGAGTGGCTCAGATCCTGGGCTTGGACTACCTGAACCCGTTCTGGTGGCTGGCTGTCGCCATCCTGGGATTCAAGCTGTTCGCACTGATCGACGCGGCCACCCGCCCGGAGGACGGCTACCGGGCGGCGGACAAGAAGACCAAGGGGTTCTGGCTGGTCGTCCTGGGCATCGCGTTCGGGCTCGATCTGCTGTTCGGGGCGAACTTCCTGACCAGCTTCCTGACCCTGGCCGGCCTGGTGGCCGCGATCGTCTACATGGTCGACGTGCGGCCGGCGATCCGGGGGCTGACCAATCGTGGTGGCGGTCGGGGCGACCAGCGCAACATGGGCCCCTACGGCCCCTGGTAACCCCGTACGGCCCCCGGTGGTGGAGCCGGGCGAGCACAAGCCCGACCGGGCCCCGGTAGTCGCGGATCCGTCCGCGACCACCGGGGCCCGTTGCGTTCCATGCCGCGGCCCGGCGCCCGGCCGGTACTGGCCGGGCGCCTCGGCCGGCTGAGCCGTTGGAGCCGCCTCGGCCTCCTCAGCCGAGGAGCAGCTGTACCGGGTTGCGTTCCAGCAGCAGGACGGCGACATCGTCCGTCAGCGCGCCGCCGTTCAGCTCCTCGACCTCGGCGATCGCGCTGTCGATGAGGCGGCCCCTGGTCAGCCCGGCCGACTGGTGGTCGCCGACCAGGTCGGCCAGTCCGTCCTGGCCGAGCCGGCGGGAGCCGGCGCCGACCCGGCCCTCGATCAGCCCGTCGGTGTAGAGCAGCAGTCGCCAGCCGGGGCGCAGTTCGAGCCGGTGCGCCGGCCAGACGGCCTGGCCGTCGTCGCAGGGCAGCAGGCCGAGCGCGGGGCCGGCCGGGTCGGCCGGCAGCGTCACCGGCTTGTGGTCCCTACCGAGCAGCAGGGGCGCGGGGTGTCCGGCGAGGTAGAGCCGGGCCTCCTCGACGGCGCCGAGCGAGTCGAGCCCGCCGGTCGCGTCGCCGGGTTCGATGACCAGCATGCAGAGCGTCGCGAAGATCTCGTCACTGCGCCGCTCGTGCTCCAGGACGTGCTGCAGGGTGGTCAGCAGCGCCTCGCCGGTGAGGCCGGCGAAGACCAGGGTGCGCCACGCTATCCGGAGGGCGACCCCGAGGGCGGCCTCGTCCGGGCCGTGCCCGCAGACGTCCCCGATCACCACGTGGACGGTGCCGTCGTCGGTGCGGACGGCGTCGTAGAAGTCGCCGCCGAGCAGGGCGCGGCGGCGACCGGGGCGGTAGCGCCGGGTGAAGGAGAGCCCGGCGCCGTCCAGCAGTGGCGTGGGCAGCAGATGGCGCTGGAGGCGGGCGTTCTCCTGGCCGCGCAGCTCGGCCTCGACCAGTCGGCGCTGCGACTCGTCGGCCCGCTTGCGTTCGACGGCGTAGCGCAGGGCGCGGGCCAGCAGCGGGCCGTCCGTCTCGTGCTTGATCAGGAAGTCCTGTGCCCCGGCGGCCACCGCGGCGGCTCCCAGCTCGGCGCCGGCGGCGTCGGTGAGCACCACGACGGCGGTGTGCGGTGCCCGTCGGAGCAGCTCGTGCAGGCCCTCCAGACCGTCGGAGGCGTCCGAGGGGTGCGGCAGGTCGGCGGGGGCGGCCAGGTCGAGCAGCACGCAGCTGAAGCCGCCGGCGCGCGGTCGTCCACGTCGGTTTCCCGAGGTACCGGCGGCCAGCAGCTCGGAGGCCTGCTCCAGCCCGCGGGCCCAGTGGATCTCGATCGGGGCGCCGCTGTCGGCCACCGCGGCCTTGAGCAGTTGGGCGTCGGAGGCGTCGTCCTCGATCACCAGCAGCTTGAGCGGGGCGGCGGACGGTCCGGCGGGAGAGGTGGCCGGGGAGGTGGCGCCGGAGGCCTTCGACCGGGGGTGGGGTATCGGCGGAGTCGCGGCGGCCGGACCGGCCGACTGCTCGGTGGCCGCGGACCGGTCGCGGGCGCGGTCGGTGAGGGTGCCGTCGAGGGCACCCAACAGGTCCGGGGCACCAGGTGCCCGCCCGTCTCCCGTTGCGGGCATCGACTGATCCTCCTTTTCCCCGAGTGCGTAACGGTCGGCGCCCGTCCGCAGTGCCCGCCTGGCACTCTGCGCCGGGGAACTTCTCGCGACCATAACGTGACTCCGGGGATTTCTTCGGCCGCCCGGCGCCGTTGTGGCTCTTGCCACGCCGGTGGCGGTGCGGTCGGCGGTGGGGTGACAGGGACGGGGGCGGCAGTCGGAGCACGCGACTGCGAGCTCCGGGACGGACAACGGAGGGCTGACATGACGGTGACGCGGATCACCCTGGTCGAGGGTGACATCACGGAACAGCAGGTGGACGCGGTGGTGAACGCCGCCAACTCCTCCCTGCTGGGCGGCGGTGGCGTGGACGGTGCGATCCACCGCAAGGGCGGGCCGCAGATTCTGGAGGAGTGCCGAAGGCTTCGTGCCGGGCACTACGGCAAGGGGCTGTCCACCGGGCACGCGCTGGCGACCACGGCAGGACGGTTGCCGGCCCGCTGGGTGATCCACACGGTGGGGCCGGTCCATCGGGCGGAGGAGTACGACAAGAAGGCTGAGCAACTGGCCTCGTGCTACCGCGAGTCGCTCCGGGTGGCGGTGGAGCTCGGCGCGCGCACGGTGGCCTTCCCGGCGGTGTCGGCCGGGGTGTACGGATGGCCGCTGGAGGACGCGGCCCGGATCGCGCTCCGTACCGTCGCGGCCGCGAGGTCGGGGCCGGCGCGCGAGCTGGCGGAGGTGCGATTCGTGCTGTTCGGGACGGAGGCGTACCTGGCGTTCGAGCGGGAGTGGCGGGTGTTGGGGCTCGACGGGGATCGGCCGTAGCGGCCGGAGCCCGTAGCAGCCGAGGGGCGGGAGCCGGCGGACCGGTCGTGCGTCACCGTCGGGGTGGTGGTGAGTCGAAGGGGAGGGGCGAGGCGGATCGCCGGGCCGGAAGGGGTGGAGGGGCGGAGGGGCGGAAAGGTGCCGGAAGGGTCTGGAGGGTCGGAGGTGAGGCGTCGGCCGAGTGCCCCCATCGTGGCGTGACGGGGCGTCAACACGCCAGAGGTATTCGATAACTCGTTCGAGTGAATCCCCGGGCTCGCTCATCCGCTCCGAGCCGGACGGGGCGCCACCCGGCAGCCACCCGGGGCCCGCCGGGTCCGCCCCGGCTACGGAGCGAGCGCCGACCAGGGGACGGTGACCTCGCCCTGCCGCCACCGCCCGCGCGCGTCCACCAGCGGCCAGCTGCCCGCCAGCGCCGCGCACGCGGCCACCCAGCGCTGCCGGGCGCCGAACGCCCCGTACGGCGCGGCGGCCGCCCAGGCCCGGTCGAAGTCGGCGAGGAAGGCGTGCACCGGCCGGCCCGGCACGTTGTGGTGGATCAGCGCCTTGGGCAACCGCTCGGCCAGCTCGGAGGGGAGTCCGAGGCCGCCCAGCCGGGCCGCGAAGGTCACCGTACGGGGGCCCTCCGGTCCGATCGCGACCCAGACGTGCCGGCGCCCGATCTCGTCGCAGGTCCCCTCGACCAGCAGTCCGTCCGGTGCCAGCCGGGCCCGGAGCCGCTCCCAGACCGCGGCCACCGCCGACTCGTCGTACTGCCGCAGCACGTTGGCGGCCCGGATCAGCTGGGCGGGCGCGCCGCCGTCCAGCGGCACCTCGAAGCCGCCGCGCCGGAAGGTGAGCAGCGGCGGTTCGGCGTACGGCAGCGCCGCCGCGACCCGCTCCGGCTCGATCTCGATCCCCACCACCCGGACGTCCGGCCGCACCGTCCGCAGCCGCCCGGAGAGCTCGACGGCCGTCCACGGGGCGGCGCCGTACCCGAGGTCGACGGCGACCGGCGGCCGGTCGGCGGACCGCAGCGCGGGGCCCAGGGTGTGGGCGATCCAGCGGTCCATCCGGCGCAACCGGTTGGTGTTGGTGGTCCCGCGGGTCACGGTCCCCACCGGGCGCCCCGACCGCCCGCGGGCAGGCGCGGTCGCGGAGTCGTAGGAGGCGGGCATGCCGGAAAGCCTACGGCCGATCCCCGGTGGTCGACCCCGCCACCCACTCCGCCGTCCTCCCACTCCGCCGTCCTCCCGTGCCGCCGTCCTCCCGTACCGCCGTCCTCCCGTACCGCACCGCACCGCATCGCGCCGCCGACGCACGCCGCCGCCGCACGCCGCCGCCGCACCTCGCGGCACCACCGGACGCCTCCCAGCGCCTCCCGCGCTCCGCTCCGCCCCGGCGCGCGGGCCCGCCCTCCCGCCGTCCGTCCACCTCCCGCCCCGTTCCGTGGGCCATCTCATGGACCGGGACGGGAATGCCGGTCGATGACCACGTGGTTGGCACACTGGTGGTGATGCGCGCCCGGACGGGGCGGCATACCGCCGGGTCGCGGCCGCGACCCGGCGGTGCGGCACGGGCGGCAGCACACCGACCAGCACGCAGGCAACACGCAGGCAAGCAGGCTGCAGAGACGGGCAGCTCAGAGGAGGCTTCAGCCAGGTGATCCAGCACCCCGTCCGCCCGGTGCGCCGAGCCCAGCCGACCCCGCCCGTGCGGGGCCGGCTGCAGTCGCTCGTCCCGGGCCGCCAGCGCCGCCCGCGCCGGATAGCCATGCTTAGCGTCCACACCTCGCCGCTGCACCAGCCCGGCACCGGTGACGCGGGCGGGATGAACGTCTACATCGTGGAGCTGGCCAAGCGCCTCGCCGAGCTCGACATCGAGGTCGAGGTCTTCACCCGGGCGATCTGCTCGGACGACGCGCCCACCGTCGAGCTGGCCCCCGGCGTCCTGGTGCGCCACGTCACCGCCGGCCCGTACGAGGGCCTGCTGAAGGAGGACCTGCCGGCCCAGCTGTGCGCCTTCACCCACGGCGTGCTGCGCACCGAGGCCGGTCACCGCCCCGGCCACTACGACCTGGTCCATTCGCACTACTGGCTGTCCGGCCAGGTCGGCTGGCTGGCCGCCCAGCGCTGGGGCGTGCCGCTGGTGCACACCATGCACACCATGGCCAAGGTCAAGAACGCCGCGCTGGCCGAGGGCGACACCCCGGAGCCGGCCGCCCGGGTGATCGGTGAGACGCAGGTGGTGGAGGCCGCCGACCGGCTGATCGCCAACACCACCGAGGAGGCCGCCGAGCTGGCCCTGCACTACGCGGCCCGCCCCGACCAGCTCGCCGTCGTCCACCCGGGCGTCAACCTGGACGTCTTCCGCCCCGGGGGCCCGGGCGCGCGCGCCGCCGCGCGGGCCCGGCTCGGCCTGCCGCAGGACGCCGCCGTGCTGCTGTTCGCCGGCCGGATACAGCCGTTGAAGGCGCCGGACGTGCTGCTCCGGGCGGTCGCGGCACTGCTGGAGAGCCGGCCGGAGCTGCGCGAGCGGCTGGTGGTCCCGGTGGTCGGCGGCCCGTCCGGTACCGGGCTGGCCAAGCCGGAGAGCCTGCACAAGCTGGCCGCGCAGTTGGGCATCGGCGATGTCGTCCGCTTCCACCGGCCGGTCGGCCAGGCGCTGCTCGCCGAGTGGTACCGCGCGGCGACGGCGTTGGTGATGCCCTCGTACAGCGAGTCCTTCGGGCTGGTCGCGCTGGAGGCGCAGGCCTGCGGCACCCCGGTGGTGGCCGCCGCGGTCGGCGGTCTGCCGGTCGCCGTCCGGGACGGTGTGACCGGCACCCTGGTCCACGGCCACGATCCGCAGGCCTGGGCGCACGCGCTGGAGGCCTACGTCACCCAGCCGGCGCTGGTCGACCGGCGGGGCGAGGCGGCGGCCCGGCACGCCGCGGGCTTCGGCTGGGACACCGCGGCGGCGACCACCGCCGAGGTGTACGCCGGCAGCCTGGCCCGCCCGGCGGGGCGGCTCACCGGATCCCGGCTCCGGCTGGCCTGAGCACACCGGTCGGCGGACCGGTCGGCGCGAGTCCGTTGCTGCGCGCCACCGGTACCGCCGAGTAACGTCAGCTCCATGGCAATCCGCACCAAGGACGAGGCCCTCACCCTCCTGCGCACCGCCCTGGACGACGCCGGGGTGGCCTGGGAGCCGGCCGGCACCGACCCGTACACCCTGGTGGCGACCCTCCCGGGCACCCGCAAGCTGAGCACCACCTGCGCCCTGCGGGTCGGCGACCACACCCTCTCGGTGAACGCCTTCGTGATCCGCCGCCCGGACGAGAACCACGAGGCCGTCTACCGCTGGCTGCTGGAGCGCAACACCCGGCTGTACGGGGTCGCCTACGCGATCGACCGCCTCGGCGACGTCTACCTGGCCGGCCGGCTGCCACTGGAGGCGCTCACCGGGGACTCCGTCGACCGGCTGCTCGGGACGGTGCTGGAGAGCGCCGACGAGCCGTTCGACACGCTGCTGGAGCTGGGCTTCGCCTCGGCGATCCGGCGCGAGTGGGAGTGGCGCACCAAGCGCGGGGAGTCCACCCGCAACCTGGCCGCCTTCGCGCACCTCGCCGCGCCGCCGGCGCCGCAGTAGCGGTCCGGGGCCGGCCGGCCCCGGACCCCGCTCCGCCTCAGGAGTCGGCTGCCGCCGTCCCGACCACGGGCCGTGCCGCCGCCTTCACCGGCACCGCGGCCGGCGGCCCGACCTCGACCACCGTCGTCCCCACCGGTGTCCGCCGCGCCGGTGCGGCGGCCGCCACCGCGCCCTGGCGGCGTCCGAGCAGCACGTACCCGGCCGCCGCGACGGTGCCGCAGACCGCGCAGGAGCCCCACATCACCGCGCCGCCGGCCCGCTCCAGCAGCACCCCGCCCACCGCCGGGCCGAGGAACGAGGCGAGCGACCAGGAGAGCGAGTAGACGCCCTGGTAGCGGCCGCGCGCGTGGGTCGGCGAGAGCTCCGCGACCAGCCCCATCAGGGTCGGGGTGTTCAGGATCTCGCCGATCGTCCAGACCGCCACCGTGAACGCGTAGAACCACGCCGACGACCCGGCGAGCGCGGTGAGCCCGAACCCCCAGCCGATGAACAGCGCGCTGGCGACCAGCAGGGCGGTCCGGTTGCGGCCCTCCATCCACCGGGTGAGCGGGATCTGCAGCACCACGATCAGCAGGCCGTTGAGGCCGATGACCAGGCCGTACTGGGTCGAGGTGATGCCGGCCCGGCCCATGTCCACGGCGAGGGTGGTGCTGCCCTGCTGGGCGACGAGCGCGAGCAGCAGGTTGAGTGCCACGACCGCCATGAACCGGCTGTCCCGGAAGACCGTGCCGAGGCCGACCGCGGGCTGGTCCGCCCGCACCGCCGCGGCGTCCGGCTTGGTCTCGGGGATCCGGACGAAGATCACCACCGCGCAGACCAGGGTGGAGAACGCGTCCAGCAGGAAGAGCGTGAGGTAGCCGTGCGTGGCGATCAGGCCGGCGGCGGCCGCCGAGAGGCCGAACCCGATGTTGATCGCCCAGTAGTTCAGCGAGTAGGCGCGGACCCGGTCCTCGGCGGGCACGATGTCCGCGATGATGGCCGAGGTGGCCGGCCGGGTCGCGTTGTTGCAGAAGCCGACCAGGAAGGCGACCGCGGCGATCGCCACCTGGCCGTCGGCGAAGCCGAGCACCGCGGTGAACAGCGCCGTCCCGAGCTGTGCGGCGACCAGGGTCGGGCGCCGCCCGATCCGGTCGGTCAGCACGCCGGCGGCGATCGCCGCGATCGCCGAACCGAGGCCGAACAGCGAGGCCACCAGGCCCGCGTACGAGGCGGAGTAGCCCCGGTCGGTCGTCAGGTAGAGCGCCAGGAAGGTGACGACGAACGCGCCGAGCTTGTTGATCAGCGTCGACGTCCAGAGCCACCAGAACGACCGGGGCAATCCGCCCACCGTCTCGCTCGCGGCTCTTCGGATACGGGCGGGAAGGGGCGAATCGGGCACGTGGGGGCTCTCCGGGCGGCAGGCATCCCGCTGAGCGGACCGGCATGTCCGCGCTGCGGAGTGGTAAGTGTCACTAAGGCGAGGCACACATTACACACAGGCCATGGGCGCAGGCCAGGGGTTTTCCGGGCTCCACTAAGCTGGGGGCCATGGCTGACACGACGTACCGACTCATCCTCCTCCGCCACGGCGAGAGCCAGTGGAACCAGAAGAACCTGTTCACCGGTTGGGTCGACGTCGACCTCAACGAGAAGGGCGAGAAGGAGGCCGCACGTGGTGGCGAGCTCCTCGCCGCCGAGGGTCTCTTCCCCGATGTGGTGCACACCTCGCTGCTGCGCCGGGCGATCCGTACCTCGCAGATCGCCCTGGACAAGGCCGACCGCCACTGGATCCCGGTCGGCCGCAGCTGGCGCCTGAACGAGCGCCACTACGGCGCCCTCCAGGGCAAGGACAAGGCCCAGACCCTGGCCGAGTTCGGCGAGGAGCAGTTCCAGCTCTGGCGTCGCTCGTACGACACCCCGCCGCCGGCGCTGGCCGACGACGCCGAGTACTCGCAGGCCGGTGACGCCCGCTACGCCGACATCCCGAGCGAGGTGCGCCCGAACACCGAGTGCCTCAAGGACGTCGTCGAGCGGATGCTCCCGTACTGGTACGACGCCATCGTCCCGGACCTCGCCGCCGGCAGGACCGTCCTGGTCACCGCCCACGGCAACAGCCTGCGCGCGCTGGTCAAGCACCTCGACGGCATCTCCGACGAGGACATCGCCGGCCTCAACATCCCGACCGGCATCCCGCTCGTCTACGAGCTGGACGCCGACTTCAAGCCGGTCGCCAAGGGCGGCCGCTACCTCGACGCGGACGCCGCCGCGGCCGCCATCGAGGCCGTGAAGAACCAGGGCAAGAAGTAACCCGCTTGCCGTGACGGCCCCGTCCCTCCCTGGGGGGCGGGGCCGTCGGCTTTCCGCGTTCGGCCCCGATCCCGCCTTCGTCCCCAACCCTCCTGCGCGGCAAGGGGGTTCGGCCGTTCATCGAGGTGGTTCAGACCATTGACGGCCGCCCTGGGGGCTCCTACCGTGTGAGCACTGACCTGGCACAGGCATGCCAACGGATCTTCCGTGGCCGCCGCACCCCCCAGCGCGCGCCCGTGCCCGGCGCACTCCATCCACCCCCACGGAGGAGCACCATGCGCACACGTCATCTCGTCGGAGCGGTCGTCGCCGCCGTCGCCGTCCCGCTCACCGTCGCCCTGCCGGCGCAGTCGCACGGCTACATCTCGACCCCACCCAGCCGGGCCGCGCTCTGCGGCGCGGGAACGGTCACCAACTGCGGCGAGATCCGCTGGGAGCCGCAGAGCGTCGAGGGGCCGAAGGGCTTCCCCAGCAGAGGGCCGGCCGACGGCACCATCTGCGCGGGCGGCAACAGCCGGTTCGCCGAGCTGGACGACCCGCGCGGCGGAGGCTGGCCCACCACCAAGGTGTCGGCGGGCCAGCAGCTCACCTTCACCTGGAAGTTCACCGCCCGGCACGCGACCACGAACTTCAAGTACTACCTGACCAAGGCGGGCTACAACGCGGCCCAGCCGGTCACCCGGGCCAGCCTGGAGCTGACGCCGTTCCTGACCGTCCCGTACAACGGCACCCAGGTGCCCAGCACGGTCAGCCACTCCGCGACGATCCCGAGCGGTCGGACGGGCCACCAGGTCGTCGTCTCGGTCTGGGAGATCTCCGACACCGGCAACGCCTTCTACTCCTGCACCGACGTCCTCTTCTGACCCGCGCTCCGCGGGCGAGCGAGCCGACGGCCGGCCGCCGCCGACCGGATGACCGGGGTGCACGACCGTCTCCCACGGCGGCCGTGCACCACGGAGCTTCGCCGGCTGCGCCGGTCGTCAGTGGCCGCAGCAGCCGCCGCTGACGCCGCCGCATTGGCAGGGTGCGCCGGACTGGCAGCCGCAGCCGCAGCCCGGGCCGCAGCCGCAACCGGCGGCGAGGACGGGCAGCAGCTTCGGGGTGGGCGGCTCGATGTCGTGGGCCGGTGCCGGTCGGGTCGGGTTTGCCTTCATCGCGCTGGAACCCTCCTTGTGACGGGCACGCTTCGGTGCCTACGGCTTCGAGTGAAACCGCCGATCGGACGGAGCGTCAACGGGCGCGCAGTGGTGGGGGGCCGAGAAGGTCGTGCGCCCCCACCACCCTCGTCCGAGGTTTACTCACCCAGCGGGGTGAGCGCCGTCGGGTGGCGCGGCCCCGACGCCCCGACCGCGCGAACGGCGGCGCCCCCGGAGGCGGGACCGACCCTGCCTCCGGGGGCGCCGTGCCGCGCCCGGGGTCACTCCCCGGCGGCCTCCGAGGAGGCGACGAACTCGTCCACGTGCTCGCCGGTCACCAGGTACACCACGCGCTTGGCCACCGAGACGGCGTGGTCCGCGAAGCGCTCGTAGTAGCGGCCGACCAGCGTGACGTCGACGGCGGTCTCGATCCCGTGCTGCCAGCGGTCGTCGATCAGGTGCGCGAACAGGTCGCGGTGCAGCGCGTCGATCGCGTCGTCGTCCTGCTCCAGCTCCAGCGCCTTGTCGACGTCCTTGGTGGCGATCACCAGGCCCGCCTTGGCCACCAGCCGCTGGGCGAGCTGGCCCATCTCCAGGACGGTCGCGTGCAGGTCGCCCGGCACCGCCGACTCGGGGTAGCGCAGCCGGGCGACCTTGGCCACGTGCCGGGCGAGGTCGCCACAGCGCTCCAGGTCGGCGCTCATCCGCAGCGAGGTGACGACGATGCGCAGGTCGGTGGCGACCGGCTGCTGGCGGGCGAGCAGGTCGATCGCCCGGTTCTCCAGCTCGTGGTGCAGGTTGTTGATCTTCTCGTCGGCGGCGATCACGCTCTCCGCCAGCGCCAGGTCCGCGTCGAGGAGCGCGGTGGTGGCCCGCCCCAGGGCAGAGCCGACCAGCCGGGCCATCTCGATCAGGCTGTCGCCGATCGAGTCGAGTTCCTCGTGGTACGCGTCGCGCATGCTCTCTCCTCAGTAGCTGTGTCGGTGGCGGTGCCGACCGGTCATTCCGTACGACCGTCGGTACGGCGTGCGGATGACCGCTGCTGGTGGCGCGCATCGTACGCGCGCACCGGGGGCGACGGACAGGCGTTCGATCCGCCGGCCCTTCCCACACGGGCTGCGTGGCCAACTCTGGGCCGTCCGGGCGACCACGCACGACCCGTGCGGTGAATCGGCAGCTACGTGGAGGTGAATTCTCGGCAACGGGCGGCCGATCCCTTGATCCGACCCTGGAGGAGTGGCCACGTCATGCGCTTAGGCTGGCGGTATGGACGTGAACGTGGCCGCCGCCGCTGCCTGCGCCATAGCCGGGCTCGGCGTCGGCCTCACGGCCTCCATCGCCTTCCGTTGGAGCGAGCGCGAACAGGCCAAGGGCAGATACGGCGGCACCAACGGCAGAACCCGGCACCAGGGGCTCACCACCCCTGCCCACGAACCCCCGCTGCCCCCGGGGGTCGACACCGTCCTCTCCGTGCTGCGCTCCTGCGCGATCGTGCTCGGCGAGGGCGACGAGGTGGTCAAGGCCAGCTCGGCGGCGTACGCGATGGGCCTGGTGCGCGGTGGCGCGGTCGCCGTCGACCCGATGCTCGCGCTGGCCCGGGCCACCCGCCGGGACGGCGAGATCCGTCAGGTCGAGCTGGAGGTGCCCCGGCCGGGCGCGGCGCGGGCCGCCGAACCGCTCGCGGTGTCGGTCCGGGTCGCCCCGCTGGGCTCCCGGCTGGTCCTGGTGCTGGTCGAGGACCAGACCGACCGCCGCCGGGTCGAAGCCGTCCGCCGCGACTTCGTCGCCAACGTCAGCCATGAGCTCAAGACCCCGGTCGGCGCGCTCTCGCTGCTCTCCGAGGCGGTCGCCGACGCGTCCGACGACCCGGAGGCGGTCCAGCGCTTCGCCGGCCGGATGCAGATCGAGGCGACCAGGCTGGCCAGCCTGGTCCAGGAGATCATCGACCTCTCCCGGGTCCAGGACGACCGACTGATGGTCGACCCGGAGCCGGTCGCGGTGGACGAGCTGATCGCCGAGGCGATCGACCGCTGCCGCCAGCAGGCCGCCGCCAAGCAGATCCTGATCGCGGCCGGCGGCATCGCCGGCCTCTACCTGCACGGCCACCGCGGCCAGCTCGCCGCGGCCCTCGGCAACCTGGTCGAGAACGCCGTCAACTACAGTCCGCCGCGGACCAGGGTGGCGATCGCCACCCGCCGGATCTCCAGCGCGGCCGCCCTCGGCGAGGCCGACGGCGAGCTGATCGAGATCTCGGTGACCGACCAGGGCATCGGTATCTCCGAGAAGGACCGCGAGCGGGTCTTCGAACGCTTCTACCGGGTCGACCCGGCGCGCTCACGCGCGACCGGCGGCACCGGCCTCGGCCTCTCCATCGTCAAGCACGTGGCCGCCTCGCACGGCGGCACCGTCTCGGTGTGGAGCGTCGAGGGCCAGGGCTCCACCTTCACCGTGCGCCTGCCCGCCGGGCAGGCCCCCGCACATCACCGGCTCCCCGCCGGGGAGTCCGCGCAATCCCTGTCAGACACAACCCCCCAGCTTGCCCCGGAGGCCTGATCGTGACCCGAGTACTGGTGGTCGAGGACGAGGAGTCGTTCAGCGACGCTCTCTCGTACATGCTCCGCAAGGAGGGCTTCGAGGTGGCCATCGCCGCCACCGGCCCCGACGCGCTGGAGCAGTTCGAACGCAACGGCGCCGACCTCGTCCTGCTCGACCTGATGCTGCCGGGCCTGCCCGGTACCGAGGTCTGCCGCCAGCTCCGCGTGCGCTCGAACGTCCCGGTGATCATGGTCACCGCCAAGGACAGCGAGATCGACAAGGTGGTCGGCCTGGAAATAGGTGCGGACGACTACGTCACCAAGCCCTACTCCACCCGTGAGCTGGTGGCCCGGATCCGCGCGGTGCTGCGCCGGCGCGGCGAGGCCGAGGGCCCCGGCGACGGCGGCGGCCCCGGCGCGCTGGAGGCGGGCCCGGTCCGGATGGACGTCGACCGCCACGTGGTCACCGTCGACGGTGCCAAGGTCGACCTGCCGCTCAAGGAGTTCGACCTGCTGGAGATGCTGCTGCGCAACGCGGGCCGGGTGCTCACCCGGATGCAGCTGATCGACCGGGTCTGGGGCGCGGACTACGTCGGGGACACCAAGACCCTGGACGTCCACGTGAAGCGCCTGCGGGCGAAGATCGAGCCGGACCCGGGCGCGCCGCGCTACCTGGTCACGGTCCGTGGCCTCGGCTACAAGTTCGAGCCGTAGACCGACCGGGACCGCCGGCACCGGGGCGGGGGAGGGTGGCGCGAGCCGCTCGCCCGGCCCCCGGGCCGGTGACCGACGAAGGACACACGAAGGACCCCTCCGGGCAGCTGCCCGGAGGGGTCCTTCGCACGGGCCCGCCGGGCGCGCGCCCGGCGGGCGGTGCGTCAGTGGGCGGCGGCCGGCGTGGTCGCGGCGGTGGTGGGCGCCGTACCGGCCGGAGTGGCGGCACCGGTGGTGGGCGCCGCCGTACCGGCCGGGGTGGTGGCCCCGGTGGGCGTGGTGGCACCGGGTGTGGCGGCCTTGGACGGCACGGCCGCGGGGGAGGCGGTCGGGCCCCACCCCTTGTACAGCCCCTTGTTCGGGGTGACCGCGGCGTCGGCCGCGACCTTCTCGCCGCTCTTGAAGGCGAAGGCGGTGGGCACGAAGCCGCCGACGTGCACGCTGGCGGAGGCGACCCTGGCGGACGGGTTGCCGTTGCCGCCGAGCAGCACCGCGCCGCCGGCCGGGACGACGATGGTGCTCAGCGGAGCGCCCTTCTCGTCGGCGAAGACGGCGGTGGCGCCGTCGCCCACGACGATGGACTGGAGCTCGACGGGCGCCGCCCCGGTGTTGCTGATGTTCACCGACACGTTGGCGGGGCCGGTGTGCTCGCCGGAGGACTCGTCCCCGGTGACGACGACGATGTTGTTCAGCAGGAGGTCCGTGCCGATCGTCGCCGAGGTGTTGTCGGGCTTGATCTCCAGCGTCTCCGCCTTGTTGCCGGCCGAGCAGGACGACAGCGAGGCGATGGCGATGGCGGCGATGGCGGCGATGCTGCCGACTCGAATGGTGCGGCTCACGGCGGCGGCTTCTCCTAGGTCACGTGGCGGGTGGTCAGGTCTCAGATTATCGACCTCGCTTATGCGCTCCTCACGGGGTGGTCCCCGTGTCGCGCTCCCGGAGTCCGAGCCGGCGCCCGGACGGCGGCATGCCACCCCGCCGGGCGGCCGCATATCGCCGTGTCCTGGTCAAGCGGGGACCAAGATCGGATCACGATCGGGAAACGGCCCGATAAACGGTGAAAACTCAAGATCCAATCACGGTTTCAGGAGTGTTGCCGCAGGTTTCGAAGGGCACTGGAACCGCCTCCGACCTGCGGGAAGCCCGCGCCGAACGCCGTCCGCAGCACGTCATGGGGGTCCTTGTCAAGCCCCGAGACCGGCCCTGACCTGCGAAAACGCCCTTCGGGTGCGCCGAAAAGCGTGTTATTCTGGAAAGCCACGGAAGGGGTCCTGTCACATGACGTTCAAGGTTGGCGACACGGTGGTCTACCCCCATCACGGGGCCGCGCTGATCGAGGCCATCGAAATTCGCCAGATCAAGGGTGTGGACAAGACCTACCTGGTGCTCAAGGTGCAGCAGGGAGACCTGACGCTCCGCGTGCCCGCCGAGAACGCTGAGTTCGTCGGCGTGCGCGACGTAGTCGGCCAGGAGGGTCTGGACCGGGTCTTCGAGGTGCTCCGCGCACCGTACACCGAAGAGCCGACCAACTGGTCCCGTCGCTACAAGGCGAACCTGGAGAAGCTCGCTTCGGGTGACGTTATCAAGGTCGCCGAGGTTGTGCGCGACCTCTGGCGCCGCGAGCGCGAGCGCGGTCTGTCCGCCGGTGAGAAGCGCATGCTCGCCAAGGCGCGTCAGATTCTCGTCAGCGAACTCGCGTTGGCCGAAAACACCAACGAGGACAAGGCGGAGACGCTGCTCGACGAGGTGCTCGCCTCGTAGTGCAGTCGGGCTCACGCCCACCGCTCACACGCTCACAGCGCCCGGTGCCGGCGCGCCACTCCCTGGATGACCCGTCCTGGAGTGGTGCAGTGGCACTTCGGGCGCTGAAGCGTGTCCGGACGACGCCCCCGCACCCGACGCACCCGAGCCGGCCGGCCCCGGGTACGCATGACCGTTTCTGCGTGTTCTGCGTGCTCTGTGGGCGGGAGACCGTGGAGCGTTTCGGAAGGGGCCCCGCGCGCCCGTCGCGCACGCCATGGCCATACCCACTTCGCCGAAGGAGTGAAACCTGAACGCCACAGGAGCAGTCGCAGCAGCAGTGGTGCCCGCCGCCGGACGTGGTGAGCGACTGGGGCCCGGAGCCCCCAAGGCCCTGCGGGAACTGGGCGGGGTGCCGCTCCTGGTGCATGCCGTCAGGGCGCTGACCCGCAGCCGGGCGGTCGGCCTGGTCGTGGTGGCCGCGCCCGCCGACGGCGTGGCCGAGGTGGTCGGACTGCTCGACAGTCACGGCCTGGACGGCAAGGACATCCGGGTGGTGGCCGGCGGGGAGACCCGCCAGGAGTCGGTCCGGCTCGGCCTCGCCGCGATCCCGGCCGAGGTGGAGATCGTCCTGGTGCACGACGCGGCCCGTCCGCTCGTCCCGGTCGAGGTGGTGGACGCGGTCGCGGCCGCCGTCCGGGCCGGGGCCGGGGCCGTGGTGCCCGCCGTTCCGCTCGCCGACACGGTCAAGCGGGTCGAGCCCACCCCGGGCGGGCCCGAACCGGTCCTCGACACGCCCGACCGGTCCACCCTGCGGGCCGTTCAGACCCCGCAGGGCTTCGACCGGCGGACGCTGGCCGAGGTGCACGCCAAGGCGCTCGCCGAGGAGGACGCCGGGGGCGCCGACGCGCTGCCGGCGGTCACCGACGACGCCGGCCTGGTGGAGCGCTTCGGCGGCCGGGTCGTGGTGGTGCCCGGCCACGAGGAGGCCTTCAAGGTGACCCGTCCGCTGGACCTCGTCCTCGCCGAGGCCGTTCTCGCCCGCCGGAGGGCCTCCGATGCCTACTGACCCGACGCCCACCGACCCGGCCCGGGCGGCGGACACGACCCGGGCGGCCGACCCCCGGACTCCGTTGATCCCGCGGGTCGGGATCGGTACCGACGTGCACGCCTTCGAGGCCGGACGCCCGCTCTGGGTGGCCGGCCTGGAGTGGCCGGGTGCCGAGTACGGCCTGGCCGGACACTCGGACGCCGACGTGGCCGCGCACGCCTCCTGCGACGCGCTGTTCTCGGCCGCCGGGATCGGCGACCTGGGCGCGCACTTCGGCACCGACCGGCCGGAGTGGTCGGGCGCGTCCGGTGTCCGGTTGCTCGGCGAGGCGGCCCGGCTGGTGCGCGAGGCCGGCTTCGAGATCGGCAACGTCTCGGTGCAGGTGATCGGTGTCCGGCCGAAGATCGGCAAGCGGCGGGCCGAGGCGCAGGCCGCGCTCTCGGCGGCGGTCGGCGCGCCGGTCTCGGTCTCCGGCACCACGACGGACGGGCTCGGTCTCACCGGGCGGGCCGAGGGGCTGGCGGCGATCGCCACCGCGCTGGTGTACGAGCGTCGCTGACCCGGCCGGGCTCCGCCGGTCCCGTCCGGGACCGGCGGCACCCGGCGGCGGGGCAGGCGCCGGGCAGGCCGTGGACGGGGTCGCGGGCCGGCCGGCGGACGGTGCCGGGAGGTCGGAACGGCCCGGTGGGCCCGCCGGGGTGGTCCGTTCCGGGAATACCCCTCCGGTGACGAGTGTTCAACAGCCGTGGCCGGTACGCGAGTCGCTACCGTTCGGAGCGGGCCACGCCAGGCCCGCCCCCCGCGGGCAGTCCGACGCCGCTTGACGAGAAGAGGTCCCCGATGGCCGCACAGCTCTCCGACCAGGCCAAGGCCCTGATCGACGGCAAGAGTTTCGCCGTGGTCTCCACCATCCAGCCCGACGGCAGTCCGCAGTCCTCGGTGGTCTGGGTCAAGCGGGACGGCGACGACGTCCTCTTCTCCACGGTGGAGGGCCGCCGCAAGCACCTCAACCTGGTGAAGGACCCGCGGATCTCCCTGGTGGTCAACCCGCCGGAGAGCCCCTACTCCTACGTGGAGCTGCGCGGCGAGGTCACCTTCACCCGCGAGGGCGGCAAGGAGCTGATCGACGAGCTGGCACGCAAGTACCGGGGCGAGGAGTCCTACGGCTACGACGGCCCGGAGGACGTCCGGGTGGTCGTCCGGCTGACCCCGCGCAAGGTGGTCGGCAACCTCTGAGGACGCCCCGGCGGAAGGGGTGCCTCCGGTAGGCAACGAAGAAGAAACGGCGTAGCCGCGGTATTGACATTCGAGAATGTCGCGGGGCACCCCCTCATGCCCACTACGCTTGACGCTGTGAGCATTCGCCTGTACGACACCAGCACCCGCCAGGTACGCGACTTCGTCCCGCTTGTACCGGGTTGTGTCTCGATCTACCTGTGCGGCGCTACCGTTCAGTCGGCGCCACACATCGGGCACATCCGGTCCGGCCTCAACTTCGACATCATGCAGCGGTGGTTCGCCTACCGCGGCTACCAGGTGACGTTCGCGCGCAACGTCACCGACATCGACGACAAGGTCATCGCCAAGGAGCGCCAGCTCGGCACGCCCTGGTGGCAGATCGCCTACGCCAACGAGCGGGCCTTCAACGACGGCTACTCGGCGCTCGGCTGCCTCCCGCCGACCGTCGAGCCGCGGGCCACCGGGCACATCCCCGAGATGATCGAGATGATGCAGGCCCTCATCGAGAAGGGGCACGCCTACGCGTCGGACGGCAACGTCTACTTCGACGTGAAGTCCTTCCCGGGGTACCTGCAGCTCTCCAACCAGAAGCTGGAGAACCTGCGCCAGCCCGAGGGCGAGGGCGAGACCGGCAAGCGCGACCCGCGCGACTTCGCGATGTGGAAGTCCGCCAAGCCCGGTGAGCCGAGCTGGACCACCCCGTGGGGCGCCGGCCGTCCGGGCTGGCACCTGGAGTGCTCCGCGATGGCGCACAAGTACCTGGGCCGGGCCTTCGACGTGCACGGCGGCGGGATCGATCTGATCTTCCCGCACCACGAGAACGAGATCGCCCAGTCCAAGGCGTACGGGGACGATTTCGCCAACTTCTGGGTGCACAACGCCTGGGTCACCATGAGCGGCGAGAAGATGAGCAAGTCGCTCGGCAACTCGGTGCTGGTCTCCGAGATGGTCGAGCGCTGGCGCCCGATCGTGCTCCGGTACTACCTGGCGGCCCCGCACTACCGCTCGACGATCGAGTACAGCGAGGAGTCGCTGCGCGAGGCCGAGGCCGGTTTCGGCCGGATCGAGGGCTTCGTCCAGCGCGTGGTCGAGCGCTGCGGCACGGTCGACGCGGCGCCCGAGGTGCCGCCGGCCTTCGCCGAGGCGATGGACGACGACCTGGGCGTGCCGCAGGCGCTGGCCATCGTGCACACCGCCGTCCGCCAGGGCAACAGCGCCCTCACCGCGGACGACAAGGAGAACGCGGTGGCGCGTCTGGCCGAGGTCCGTGCGATGCTCGGAGTGCTGGGCCTCGACCCGCTCGACCCGCACTGGGCCGGGGCGGAGCGCGGCGAGGACCTGCACGGTGTGGTCGACTCGCTGGTCCGACTGGTCCTGGAGCAGCGGCAGGCGGCCCGGGCCCGCAAGGACTTCGCCACCGCGGACGCCATCCGCGACCAGCTCGGCGTGGCCGGGCTGGCCATCGAGGACACCCCGTCCGGCCCGCGCTGGACGATCAACAACCAGTAACCCCATCCGACGATCGGGGTGAGGGTGGGCCGTACCGGACAGGTGCGGCCCTCCCGCATGACGTAGCGCATGCCGTCGGCCGCCACCGGGCACACCGGTGCGGCCGGGGCATGCCGGACAGACAGGAAGTACAGCCATGGCCGGCAACAGTGCACGCAGGAACCGTCGCAACCCCGGATCGAAGAAGGGCGCGTCTGTCGGTACCGGCGGCCACAGCCGGAAGGCGCTCCAGGGTAAGGGCCCGACGCCGCCCGGCGCGGAGCGCAAGGGGCACCCGAAGCAGCGCGCGGCCAACGCCGCGGTCAAGCGCGAGCGGGACGCCAAGGCCCGGGCCGGCATGCGCCGCGCCGGTGGCGGCGGCCGCGGCGGGCGCGGCGGCGCCGGTGCGGCCGAGCTGGTGTTCGGCCGCAACTCGGTGGTCGAGGCCCTGCAGGGCGGCGTGCCGGCCACCGCGCTGTACGTCATGCAGTTCATCGACACCGACGACCGGGTCCGCGACGCCTTCCAGGCCGCCAACGACCGCGGCCTCCCGTTGATGGAGGCTCCGCGCGCGCAGCTGGACCAGATGACCGGCAACATGAACCACCAGGGCCTCGTGCTCCAGGTGCCGCCGTACGAGTACGCGCACCCCGAGGACCTGCTGGCCGACGCCGCGGACGCCGGCCAGGACGCGCTGATCATGGTGCTGGACGGCGTCACCGACTCGCGCAACCTGGGCGCCGTGGTCCGCTCCGCCGCCGCCTTCGGCGCGCACGGCGTGGTCATCCCCGAGCGCCGGGCGGCCGGCATGACCGCCGGTGCCTGGAAGACCTCCTCCGGTGCCGCGGCGCGGCTGCCCGTCGCCCGCGCCACCAACCTGACCCGGGCGCTGGAGGCGTACCAGAAGGCCGGCCTGATGGTGGTCGGCCTGGCCGCCGACGGTGAGGCCGAGGTCGGTGACCTGGAGGCGCTGGCCGGCCCGGTCGTGATCGTCGCGGGCAGCGAGGGCAAGGGCCTGTCCCGGCTGGTCTCGGAGACCTGTGACATCCGGGTCCGGATCCCGATGCCGGGCGCCACCGAGTCGCTGAACGCCGGCGTCGCCGCGGGCATCGTGCTGTACGAGGCCGCGCGCCTGCGCGGCCGGGTCGGCTGAGTCCTCCCGAAGCACATCGTGGCGGGCCGCCCGCCACGGCACCACCGGGCCTCGTCGGGGCCCGGTGGTGCCGTTTCGGCGCAGCACAGACGGGTCGGCCGCCGCAGGAGATCTTCCGGATTCTCCGCAGTCCGCCCGCAATTCGGGTGAAAGCGATCGGGCCCGATCGCTTTTCTCATGATCACTTCAAGTCGGCGCCGGACATCCACCCGGGAGAGTGTCCTAACCGGGTGTCACCCGGTTAGACGGGTGTGGACACCAGAACACCTCGGCGCCCCCTCCTGGGCAGCGGCAGCACCGGGATAGACGCGGGCGCGGGCCCCGGCCTCAATACCGTCAAGGTGCCGTCCGACCCTGCGCGCCTCAGCATCACCCAGGCGAGCTTCCGGCTGCGGCTCGGCACCCCGGTGGCGCCGCTGATCGACGCCCCGGCCGGACTGCTCTCCACCGGGGCCGCGTTCGGCGACCCGTACGCCGGTCAGGGCCTGATCCGCCGTCCGCTGGTCACCCCGCAGGTGGTCGTGCCCGTCTCGGCCGTACCGGCGCTCGCCGGGGCCGGCGGCGCCGGTGGACCGCGCCGCAAGGGCCGGGTCACCGCCGTCACCTGGACCGGCCAGGCGCCGCCCGGGGACCAGGCGGCCACCCAGCTGCTGGAGGCCGTCCGGTTGACCGGCCTGCCCGCGCCGGCCGGAGTCGGCGGGCGCGCCACGGTCGGCGGCTCCTCGGTGGGTGGCTCCTCGGCGGGCGACGACACCCGGGTGATCCCGTCGTACGCGGGCGCCCGGACCGTCCCGCGCCAGCCGCGCGAGGGCGGCGGCACCGCCACCGAGGCGGGCGTCGGCCCGGTCGGCGCGCCCCAGGGCTGGACGCCCAGCGGCGAACTGCCCGAGGTCTCCGCCACCGCGGGCGAGGGCAGGCCGCCGTGGTACCCCGGCCGCCGCGTGGACCTCGGCCTGGTGCTGCTGCCGCTGCGCGCGGTGCTGGGCTCGCTCTCGGTCTACGCCGGGTTCAGCAAGCTCTGCGACCCGGTGTACTTCGACGGCGGCGAGCGCGGCTCGATGATGCGCTGGCTCTCCTCGCTGCACCCCTGGAAGGTCGCCGAGCCGCTGCTGGCGTTCGCGATGGCCCACCCGGTGGGCTCGGGCCTGGTGGTGTCGTTCACCGAGATCGTGGTGGGCGTGCTGACCATCCTGGGCCTGTGGCAGCGGCTCGCGGCCGGAGCGGCGATGCTGCTCTCCGCCGCCCTGCTGTTCACCGTCAGCTGGCGGGCCGTGCCGGTCTACGACACGCCCGACCTGATCTTCCTGGCGGCCTGGAGCCCGCTGCTGATCGCCGGAGCGCCGTTCGCCTCGCTGGACGGGCGGCTCAACCTGGAGGCCTGGCGCCGCCACGGCCCGGACGCGCCGGCGGCGCAACGCCGCCGGGTACTGCGGCGCGGCGCGGTGGTGACCTCGGTGGTGGTCGGCCTGACCCTGCTGCTCGGGTCGATGCTGGGCGCGGCGGTCCGTACCGGAGGCCGTCCGCACCCCGCGCCGTCCCGTCCGGCGACGGACTACGGCACGCCGGTCTGGCCGAGCGGCGGGCCCTCCGTCGCCCCCGGCGGGCAGGGCCCGTCCACCTCGCCCTCGCCCGCGGCCCCGCGGCCGGCCGCGCCCGCGGCGGGCTCGTCCGCACCGCCGTCCGCGGCGCAGGCGCCGGCCTCGGCCTCGGCCTCGCCGAAGGCCGGGACGGCCACCCCGAGCGGCAAGGCACGGTCGACCAAACCGGAGGGCGGCGCGAGTTCGGCCCCGGCGGTGGCAGCGCCGCCGACCGCGGCCCCGGCCGCCTCGGCCCCCGGGCAGCGCACCACCCCGGCGGCGGGCGGCGGTTCGGCGACGGCACCCAGGCCGAGCCCGAGCAGCAGCTCCGGTGCGGGGCTGCTCGGCGGCGTGCTGGGCAGCGCGCCGCTGGCCGAGCTGTCCGGCGGCGGCGCGCGGAACTCCCGGCCGGGGTCGCCGACGGCCACCTGACGGGCCGTCGGGCCCCTCGGGGAACGCGAGGTGGCCGGGTGCTCCGTGGGGGAGCACCCGGCCACCTGTCGTGGCGTGTGCGTGGTGCGTGGTGCGTGGTGCGTGATGCGTGTGGCGCCCCGGGGGCGACTACGGCGGTGTGCGGTACTCGCGGTTACGGTGTGCGGCCGGCTCCGGCGGCGAGCTCCTTGGCGGCCTCGGTGAGGTCCTTCGCGGTGTCGATGGCGCGCCAGTAGACGCCCTGCGGCAGCTGGTACCCCGCCAGGCGCTTGCCGCGCGCGAGTTGGGGGAAGGTGGTCCGCTCGTGGTCCCCGACGTCCGGCAGCAGCTCGGCGAACTCCGGGCTGAACACGTACAGGCCGGCGTTGATCAGGAAGGGCGAGGGCGGGGCCTCGATGAAGTCCAGCACATTGCCGAACTGGTCGGTCTCCACCGCGCCCCACGGGATGCGCGGCCGGGCCAGCGCGAGCGTCGCGACGGCGTCCCGCTCGTGGTGGAAGGCGGCCATGTCGCGCAGGCTGAAGCGGGTCCAGATGTCGCCGTTGGTCGCGTACCAGGGCTCGTCCGGGCGGGGCAGCGCCTTGGCGGCGTACTTCAGCCCGCCACCGCGGCCCAGCGGTTCGGCCTCGACCACCGTGCGGACCTGCAGCGGCAGGTCCGTCCGGTCAAGCCACTCCTCCAGCACGCCGGCCAGGTGGCCGCAGGAGATGACCACGTCCGTGACGCCCTCGGAGGCGAGCCAGGACAGCTGGTGCCCGAGGATCGGCGTACCCGTGCCGGGAATCTCGACCAGGGGCTTCGGCCGGTCGTCCGTGTAGGGCCGCAACCGGGAACCCTGGCCACCGGCCAGGATGACGGCCTGGGTGACGGTCTGGACGACGTTGGTCGTGCCGGGCAGGGTGGCGGACGCCGTGCTGGGCGTCGCGCCTGGCGGGGACGGCAGTGGCCGCGGTGCCCGGGGTGCCGGGGAGGACGTGCGGTCGGCGGTGGGGCCGGAGTCAGCGCTCATGCCAGCACAATAGGCCGCGGCCGGGGTGCGGAACCGTGGGTTCCGCCGTCGGACCGACCGCCGCCCGGCGCAGGTCGGCCCGGCCGACTTCGTCGACCTGGCCGACCTGGCAGTCCGACCTAGCCGGTGACGCCCGAGGCGAACGAGCCGTCACAGACCGGGCGGGCGAAGGAGCGGGCCCGCTGGACGTCCCCCTGGTACTTGCGCACGGCCGCCTTGCCCAGCTCGCCGGCGAGCGCGGTGCAGTACGGGGTCAGCGAGGGCTGCTCGCGCATCGAGCGCTCCAGCAGGTCCAGCGCGCTGCCCGGGTTGTGCGCGCGCAGCTCGTCGAGCAGTGCGACGCGCAGGGCGTCCTGCGGGGCGGCACCCTCCGGGCTCCTGGCCCCGGGCGCCCGCCCGATGCCGGCGCCGTCCTCGCTGGAGGCCGCGACGACCTGCTGGTCCAGCCCGGTCGGCGGAGCCCACGGCACCCTGGTCACGGCGAGGGTGCCGGTGGTCACCAGGACCACGGGCAGGGTCAGGGCGATGGTCTGGCCGATTCGGCGAACAAGCTGCTTCACGCTCAGGAGAGTAGCGGTGGGTGGGGGCCGGATCGCGCTCCGTTACACCATCGAGTGACGCGGTGTCCTGGTTCGTCCCCTCGCCGTGTTGACGCCGGTGCCCGGGACGGCCGAACGACGACGGAGCCCCGCCGGACCAGGGATGGTCCGGCGGGGCTCCGTCCGGTCGCTACCGACCCGCGGGGGTCAGTTGCTCAGGCGGGCGCCGGAGGTGGTGGAGAAGACGTGGGTCTCGTTGGCGATCGGCACCACGTGGATGGTCTCGCCGCGCTGCGGGATCTGGCGGCCGTGCACCCGCACGACCAGGTCCTTGTCCTCGCCGCCGAGCTTGGTGGTGCCGTAGACGAAGCCGTCGGAGCCGAGCTCCTCCACCACGTTGACGGTCACGGCCACACCCTCGATGCCGCCGGCCGGGACGATCTCGAAGTGCTCCGGGCGGACGCCGACGGTCACCGACTTGTCGGTGCCGGCGCCGGAGAGGTCCTCGCGGGAGATGTTGACGACCGAGCCGCCGAACTTCACCCCGCCGTCCACCAGCGGCACGTCGATCAGGTTCATCGCCGGCGAGCCGATGAAGCCGGCCACGAAGAGGTTGGCGGGCCGGTCGTACATGTTGCGCGGGGTGTCGACCTGCTGCAGCACGCCGCCCTTGAGCACCGCGACGCGGTCGCCCATGGTGAGCGCCTCGGTCTGGTCGTGGGTGACGTACACGGTGGTGATGCCCAGGCGGCGCTGCAGGCCCGCGATCTGGGTACGGGTCGAGACGCGGAGCTTGGCGTCCAGGTTCGACAGCGGCTCGTCCATCAGGAAGACCTGCGGCTCGCGGACGATCGCGCGGCCCATCGCGACACGCTGACGCTGACCACCGGAGAGCGCCTTCGGCTTGCGGTCCAGGTACTCGGTGAGGTCGAGGATCTTCGCGGCCTCTTCGACCTTGGTGCGGATCTCCGTCTTGTTGACGCCCGCGATCTTGAGCGCGAAGCCCATGTTCTCGGCGACCGTCATGTGCGGGTACAGCGCGTAGTTCTGGAACACCATCGCGATGTCCCGGTCCTTCGGCGGCAGGTGCGTGACGTCGCGGTCGCCGATGCGGATGGCGCCGGCGTTCACGTCCTCCAGGCCGGCCAGCATCCGGAGGCTGGTCGACTTGCCACACCCGGAGGGGCCGACCAGGACGAGGAACTCACCGTCCGCGATCTCCAGCTCCAGCGCGTCCACCGAGGGCTTGTCGGCCCCGGGGTAGACACGGGTCGCCTTGTCGTACGTCACAGAAGCCATGGCTGTGCTCTCCTTCACCGGCAGGAACGTGCCGGACGATCCGAGTAAAGGTGGATGTCGTGCGCGGGCCCGCCTCGTGGTCTGAACCACTGCGCGAACCAACTCCCGGCGACGCTACCCGCGCCTCCGCCGGTTGTCAGCCCCTGGTCGACCGGAATTCGGCATCGGTTCCATCACGCCCGCCCCGCTCCCGCCAACCCCCGGATATGCCACCACCGGCCCACCACCGCCCGGTAGACTGCCCCCGGTGCCGCCGTGACCTCGTCGCGGACGGTCACCATGCCTCCTTAGCTCAGCTGGCCAGAGCACCGCTCTTGTAAAGCGGGGGTCGTCGGTTCGAACCCGACAGGGGGCTCCGCTAACGGCCCAGGTCAGATGGCCGAAGAACGCAGAACGCCCCGGGCTGTGGTCAGCCCGGGGCGTTCTGACATCTTCGGATGACATCAGTCGGTCTTGCGGCGGCGCTTCAGCAGGCGGTCCATGTGCCTCATCGCCTCCCGCTGCTTCTCCTGCACCACGTGCGTGTAGACCTCCATCGTGACGGCGATCTGACTGTGCCCGAGGATCGCCATCAGGTCCCGGGGCGCCACGCCCGCGGCGGACAGAAGCGTCGCGCACCCGTGCCGGGTGTCGTGCAGCCGGATCGGCGGCAAGGACTCGGCCTTGGCCACCCGGGTGAACGAGCGGGTGAGGTTCCGCGGCTCGATCGGCTGACCGGTCGCCGTGGTGAAGACGGAGCCGGACTCCGGCCAGTCCCTCCCCGCGGCCAGTCGCAGGCGTCGCTGCTCGGCCTGGCGGAGTCGCTGCCAGCGAAGGGGGGCGACGCACATCATCGGCAGCGGGATGACGCGCTGGCGGCGCGACTTCGGGCTGTCCTCGTACAGCTCGCCATCCCGGCGCTGGAGTTGGCGCCGGACGGTCAGGGTGCGGCTCTCCAGGTCGATGTCGGACCAGTGCAGCCCGAGGATCTCCCCCCGCCGCAGGCCGAGCGCCACGGCGAGGACGAACGCGGCGTACATCGGGTCACGCCGGGATCCCTCCAGGAAGATCAGCGTGTCGTCGAGGCTCCAGGGCTTGGTCACTCGGTACTCCACTCGGGGGGCTTGAACGAGCTTGGCGACGTTGCGGGTGATCAGTTCGTCCCGCACGGCGGCGGAGAGGGCCGTGCGGAGCACCAGGTGCGACTCCTTGGCGGTAGCCGTCGACACCTTCTTGGTCATGGTGTTGATGAGTCGGCGGACATCGGCGGTGCCGAGCTTCTCCAGGCTCTTCGAGCCGAGCGCCGGGACCAGGTGGAGCCGGATGTGCATCTCGTACTTGTCGTAGGTCGTGCGCTTGCGCTGCGGCTTGATGAAGTGCTCCAACCAGTACGGGAGCCACTCGGCGATCTTGGCCGACCGGGTGGGCGTCGGAACGCCCTGCCGGTCCCGCAGGACCAGTTCCTGGCGCTTCTCGTCGCACTCCGTCCAGGTCTTGCCATAGACGAACTTGCGGGCGCGGGTGCCGTCGGGCTGGGGGACGTAGACGGCGGCCTGGTATCGGCCGTCCTTGCGCAGGGTCACGGTGCCGGCGCCGTTCGGGTTGCGCTTCGCCATCAGGCGGCCTCCTCCATCTTGGTGCGGACGTAGTCGTGCAGAGCGGTGACCGGGATGCGGCGGAGGTTGCCCTCTTTGAAGCTGTCGAGCTTCTTGGTGCGGATGAGGTCGTAGACCTTGCTGCGGCTCATGCGCAGGGCCTCCATGACCTCGGGGACTTCCAGAACGAGCGGCGGGATTGCGATCACGGCGGCTACTCCTTGACGGAGGGGGCGGGGTGACGCGGGGACGGGTGGCTCTCGCTGTGGCGGGCGGGGCGGGGGTTCCACAGAAACCACGGAATCCACAGAATCCCGGATTGTGGCCGCTGACCTGCGGTGATGTGGCGGGGTGCGGTTCTCCACAGAAGTCCGCGCTAATTCCACAGAAATGGGCGGGCGGGGCTGAGGGCCGCCACCGAATGGTGATCAGTGGCGGCCCGGCGCGGGGAGGGCGGGTTTCTGTGGAATTTCGGGTGGTTTGTGTGGTTAGCGGGGTGGGGTGGCTGGGGTCCTGGTCAGAGCTGGTGGCGGTGGCTTTGGTGGATTCCGTGGTTTCTGTGGGCGGGGTCCTGGGGTGGATCAGTGCGGGTGGGTGAGGGTCGGGTGGGTGGTGTAGCGGGGGGCGGGGGGTCGGCCTCTGGTGCCGGGCGGGCGGGGCGGCGCGGGTTCGGAGCGGAGCCAGCCGTGGTCTTCGAGCAGGCTCAGTGCTGCTTCCAGGACGGTGACGGTGGGGAACTCGGCGCGGGAGAGCCTGGCCATGAGGTCCCGGCGGGAGAACGAGGGGGCGGGGTTTGCCCTCAGGTGAGCGAGGACGGTGCGGGCGCCGGAGAGGGCGGTGTCCGCGCCCATGGCCTCGAAGACGGTGAGGGCGTGGACGGTGAAGTACTCGCCGAGCCGGATCGCGGCGGCGACCGTTTCGGCGGTGATGGGCTTCTTGTGGCCGTCACCGCCGTGCTCGGCGAGGTGGAGCAGACCGGAGATCCGCACGACGGCGCCGACGAGCTTGCCGGCCCACTTGGAGATATGGCCGAGCGACCCGCCCCGGGCGTCAAGGTGCGGTTCGATGTGATCCTGGTAGCGGATCACGGCATCGACAGCGTCGGGTGTGAGGGCGAGGACGGCCGGGTCGGTCCACCCAGCCAGGTCCAGAGTGAGCGCGGCTACGTTCCGCTCGTACTCCTCGGCGACGTCATCGGGGATCAGGTCGGGAAGGGACTTGCGCCGGCCGACGAGCGATTCGGGCATGGAGTACAGGAACCGGGCGAGCAGGCCGCGCCCGTCGAAGCCGCGGTTGTGCCCGATGTCCTCCAGCACCGACGGCTGGACCGCGAGAGCCATGGTCAGCGCGGGGTTCTCGATGTACTGCTTATCGCGGGACTGTCGGTTGACCTTGAGCAGGTCCCCGGCGTGGCCCTTCAGGAAGACCTCCATGTCGGGGTTGCCGCCGGAGTAGCGGCCGGCGATGGTGTCGAAGATGCCGCCCTCGGCGGACATGACGGCCAGTCGGCCGCCCTGCTCGGCGAGCAGGGTGGTGATCGCCGCGGGGGTGCCGTCGTCCGCGATGAGCTGCGGTTCGGCCGGGACGGTGATCTCCTCAGCGATGCGGGCGAGGTCGATCGCCTGGCCCGCGAGCTTCTCCCGGTCGTCCTCGCTCGCGCTGGCGGCCTTGGCGGCGGCCTTCTCGGCGGTGGCCTTCGCGAGCTGGGCCGTGGTCCTGGTCTCGATGATCGCGGCGGCGCTCTGCTCCACCAGCGTCCGTTCCACCTTCACCAGCGGGCGGGCCATCGCGTCGAAGACCGCGCTCTTACGGTTGGCCGGGGGCAGGGCGACGACCACGTAGAGGTTCACGGGTTCGCGCCACCGGCCGCGGGCGGCGACCACGGCCCGCCCGCCGCCGGCGACGGCCAGCACCGCCAGCGCGAGACACCCGGCCATGTCGACGGGCGTCTGCGTCTCCTCCGCCACCGCCTTCACCATGGCGCCCAGCCACCCGGGCAAGGCGTCGGTGGGGAAGACGGGCAGGGCTCGGGGCTCGCCGAGCGGGATCGGCTCCTCCCAGCCCCGCGGCGAGGCCAGGACGACGGCCGGGGCGGCGTCCTCCCACCCATCGGTGAACAGCGACTCGGACGGCTCGATGGGGGCGTTCACGCGGTCCACCCCCTCGGGCGATCCCCCGAGGAAAAGCGCCTTTCCTTGGCGCAGGCCGGGTGACGGTTGCTCATGCGGCCCGCCCCACCGTGGTGGCGCCCCGGGCCAGGCCGTTGGCGATGGTGCGCCGGCACTCCGCCTCGCCGAGACCGGCCTGAAGGCCCGCGTTCAGCAGATCAGCGGTCGCGTCCGCCTCCGGCAGCGCGCCGGAGGCGACGAGGCGGCCGAGCGCGGCGGCGGACGCGAACAGCCGGTCGTTACGCCCGCCCTCGCCGGTGGCGCGGACCTTCTCCGTCTCCCGCTTCACGGCAACGGCCACGTAGGGCCCCAGACGGCCGATCCGTTCCCGCACGGCCGCCGCGTTCAGGACCACGACCGGGGCGGCCTTGGGGGTGAGCAGGTCGAGCAGCCAACCGGGCAACGGCACCGGATCGGTGTCGTTGACGACCGTGTAGGGGCGGTGGTTCACGACGCTGCCGGGGGCGACGACGTAGCCGCCGTGCGCCCGGGTGTCGACCTTCCACCCGAGCCCGTTGCCCTTCTCGCCGCAGGTGTTGCGCAGGGCTGCCCCGGCCGGGGCGGCGAAGTACAGGTGGGCGCCGCCCCGGCCGGTGCGGACCTCGAAGGTCTGCGGGAGCGGTTGGCCGTGCCGCTCGCACAGCGCGGCGAACACGTCCCGCCCGTCGGCGACACCCTGCCCCGCCCACCGGGCCGGGGGCACGTCGCGGCGGTGCTTGGGCAGGTCCAGATCGACCACCACCAGGCCGGACGGCCCGCAGGCCAGGCCGATGTTGTAGGGGGCGACCTGCCAGGCCCGACGGATCACGTCCGGCTCGGTGGTGGCGCGCCGCTCCCACCCGAGGTGGCCGCCAGCGCACGGGCCGGTTCGCTGGCAGTCGTCCTCGCCGTGCAGCGCGGGGTACTTCGAGCCGGGGGCCAGCGGGAACACCCGCCAACCCTGCTCAGCGACCGTCAGAGCGGCGGCCAGCATGGGGTCAGTGTTCAAGATCGGATCCTTCCTGGTCGGGGACCTGCTGCTCGGCGCAGACCTTGTGTGCGGGCCTGCGCTGCTCGTCCCGGAGTGGGGTGGGGCGCCCGCACCAGCGGCAGGGCAGGGTGCGGGTGCGGTCGAAGTGCCGTGCGTCGCGCCAGTCCAGGGCTGCCACGGCGCGGCGCTAGGCGAAGAGGGCGGCGGCGAGGAGGTGGCGGGCCAGCAGCGGAGGCACGGCATTGCCGATCTGCTGGCCGATGTCCCGGCCGGACCACGGGTGATCCGGCGGGAAGGACTGCAGGGCGCCGGCCTCGACCCAGCTGAACCGGTCCTCGACGCCGTCGTCGGCGAGGACACGGGCGCGGCTGATCTTCCCGGTGACGGTCGCGGACGGCTCCAGGCTGGAGCGCCGGCCGCGCGCCTTGGGGTCGCCGCCGGTCCCGTAGTTGGAGACCACGGTGAACGGACCACGTCCGGGGAGGACATCGGCCATGGCCGTCCAGGGCAACAGGTCCGGGTCACCGGTCGCCTGCGGGCGGCCCTTGGCGTAGGGGCGGTGGGTCGGTGCGGGCAGGGTGGCGGTACCGGTGCGGCGGGCGATGAGGACCGCGCGGCGGCGGGTCTGGGGCACGCCGTACTGCTCGGCTCGCATGACGCCGGTGGCGACGCTGTAGCCCGCGGCGCGCAGGATGCCGGCGTAGGTGTCCCAGACGGGCAGAACGGCCGGGACCTGCTCCAGGACGATCGCCCGGAACGGGCGCCTCGCGTCCAGGGCGTCGAGCGCCCACCGCAGCGGTTCCAGGACGAGCCGGATCAGGTCGTCCTCGGGGGTGTGGCCGTGGCGCGCGACGGGATGGCGGGCGGCGAGCCGGTGGGCGAGGGCGACGATGTCGCCGAGGGCCCGGCGGCCGGCGCCGGTCCCGGCCGCGCTGAACGGCTGGCACGGCGGCCCGCCCAGCAGCACCGTGGCGTCGGAGAAGTCGCCGGGACCGTAATGGCGGACGTCGGCCTCGATCGTGGCCAGCCCGGCCGCGCGGCGGGTCGCGCACGCGTCCGGGCTCCGCTCGATCCCGGTCACGTGGACGCCCAACTCGGCGGCGGGAAGGTCGAGTCCGCCGACACCGGCGAACAGGTCGACTGCCCGGCGGCGGGTAGTGGGTGTCGTGGCGTTTGGAGAGGGCATGCTGATCCCGTCTCTGGTAGACGCACGGCCCCGCAACAGCCTTGACCTTGCCGGGAGGGCTGCTGTGGGGCCTCGTGCTGCGCGGGAACGGTCCGTCCGTCCCCCGCACCACCCGGCCCGGCCGGCGGTCGTGGCGGTCCGGGTGGCACGGCGGTCGGCACGGGCCGGTCAGCGGTTGCGGTTGGTGACGTTGACGCTGAGGTTCACGCCGCCCTGCCCGCCCCGGGGCCCGGCCCCGCCGCCGTTCTTGAGCAGGTAGACGACGGCGAGGCCGGCGGTGACGAAGCCGAGCGCGGTGGTGGCGGCGGCGAGGGCCTGGGCGAGGAAGCCGATGCCGACGCCGGCGCCTCCGATCCCGATGCCTCCGGCGACGAGGCGTGCGGGCCACGGGTCGCGGGCCTGGATGGCGGGCAGCTGCGGGAGCGGGGTCGGGGTGTAGAGCTGGACGGGGGCGCCGTGCTGCACGGGAACCGGAAGAGGCGCGGCGCTCTGGTAGAGCGCGGGCGGGGCGGTGAGCGGGGTGGGCGCGGCGTAGTAGGGGGTGCCGTCCTGGGCGTAGATCACCGGGGCGGCGAACGGCTGCGGGGTGTGGTCCACGGTGGTGCTCCCGTCGGTGGGTTGGTGCGCGGTCAGTGGATGGTGGAGATGAGGTGGGCGAGGGCGGTGAGGGCGTCGTTCACGGGCTTGGCGAGGCCGGTGCCGGCGACGGTGAAGCCGGACAGCCAGACGAGGACGGCGGAGCCGGTGGAGACGCGCTGGGCGCGGACGAGGACGACGGTGATCACGCCGAACAGGAGCGCGGAGGAGATGCTGACGATCACTGGAGCGGGTCCTTTCGGGCGCCCCGGGGCGTGCCCGGGGCGCCGGCGGGCGGGGTGTCAGAGGGGTGTCAGAGCAGCCGCGGGGGTGGGCGTCTGACGCGTCAGACGGGGTGTCAGACGCGTCAGACGACCCTCGCGCGCACGCATTACCTGGGGAAACGGGCCGATCGGCGTCTGACGCGTCTGACGCGTCAGACGGCTATCGGCGGTTCAGGCGGCGGCGTGGTCGAGCGGGATGATCTCGTAGCGGCCGGCCTCGTCGGTCTCGCGCAGGCGGCCGGTGGAGACCATCGCGGACACCTCCGCGGAGACCCAGCTGCGGCTGCGGTTGAAGCGGTCGCAGTGCTCCATGAAGTCGGCCGGGGAGATCTCGGCGCGGCCCTCGGCTTCGAAGTCGGCCAGGATCTCGAACATGATCCTCTGGGCGTCGGCCTTGCCGACCCGGGTGCGCGGGGGGATCTTCGGCGGGGCGATCTCCACCACCGCCACGACCGGGGCCAGTTCGGCTTCGGGGTCGATCCAGCCGTCCTCGTCGTCGCTGTCGTCGGTGGGCAGGTTGTAGTCGTAGTGCACGGGGGTGGCCTCTTCCTGGTCGTAGACGGAGTCGTCCTCGTCCGCGCCGTGCCGGCCGTCGTGGTGGGCGGTGGGCAGGGCGGGGAGGGGGTAGCGGGTGCGCTGGGTGAAGGCCGGGCCGACCGCGTTCGCGGCGGCCTTGGCGGTGACCGGGTCGCACTGGGAGCGGATGTCGGCGAAGGCGACGACGGCCCATTCGATGTCCTCGACCGGGGTCATGTAGGAGCGGCCGGGGGTGGCCCAGAACGTCTCCGGGATGCCGTTGGCGACCAGGTAGGAGTAGCCGGGCTTCTTGTCCTTCCACGCCTGCGGGGAGGCTCCGGCGTCCATGGCCTCGTCGGGCAGCGCGAAGTTCGCGTCGCGGTCGTCGCGCAGGCCGAACACCCATGAACTGCCGAGGGAGGCGCGGGTGTCGGTGGAGATCTGGGTACCGGAGGCGCGTTGGAGGGAGACGACCAGGGAGATCCCGGCGGAGCGGGACTCCTGGGCGATGCCGGTGAACACGTCGTCGTCGGTCTCGCGGATGGTCTTCGCGGCCTCTTCGAACCAGCCGATCAGGTACGGCATGCCGGGGGCGCCGTCGGTCTGCGTCTCGGCGCAGGCCGGTTCCCACTGCTTGTAGCCGTACTTCGCCAGCCACGCGGTGCGGGCGGGGATGACCGCGCGCAGGGCGGTGATCATGGCCTTGGTGGACGTCATGTCGAGCGCGGCCCAGTCCAGCGCCGGCAGCAGCGGACCCAGGGTCTGTTCGGCCTTGGCCGGGTCGGACGCCCAGACGATGACGTCGCGGCGGGTGATGACCTCGTCCAGGGCGGTGATGCCGCCCTCGGACTTCCCGGAGCCGGTCATTCCCATGATCAGCAGGTGCATGGCGTTGCGGTGGGCGGCCGGGTCGCCGGGGAAGAACATCGCCATGTGGGCGCCGTCCTCGTAGATCCCGACGTGCACCGGGTCGGCGATCGACCCGCCCGGGTGCGAGGGTCCCGGGTAGATGGCGCCGGCCTTGAGCAGGTCGTGCGGCACCACGGTGAGCGTCGCCCGGGACGAGTCGTCCGCGTCCGGCGTCACCCGCACCGCGTTCTTCGCGACCTTCAGCGCACCGGCCAACCGGGGCAGGGCCTTCGAGACGTCGTCCGGCGTCAACTCCCCGCCGGGAAGCTGGAGTTCGAACGCGGCCTTGTTCGGCTGGACCGTGGCCGAGGTGACCATGGTCCTGGCGAGGCCGACCTTCTCCAACAGCCCCTTGTCGGCGCCCTGCCCACCGCCTTCGGGGTTGACCCGCAGGAGTTGGCGCACGTTCCACGTCGCGGCGAGGGCGGGTGCCCCTATCAGGTAGAGGCTGGGCAGCGGTCCGGCGGCGGGCCCGGCGAGGGCGGCCGCGGTGAACCACGACGTCCCGGCGGCAACCGTGATCGCGGAGTGGAGTCGGCGCTGGGCGGTGGTGGGCTTGCCCGCCCACCAGGTGGCGGCGGTCAGGCCGAGGGAGGCCAGGGTGAGACCGACCGCGCCGGCCGCCGAGCCGCCCCACATGTAGGTGGCGGGCAGGGACAGGACGCCGGTGCCGGCGGCGACGATCCACGGCGGCAGGTAGGGCTTGGCGCGGTGGAGCAGGTAGTCACCGACACCACCGGAGTGGGTGTTGGGGTCGAGCTGGAGAGTCGCGGTCTGGGCGTCGCCGGACACGATCTACCTCCCGGGTGGGAACTGCGGAATGTGGGAGAGGAGAGGCACCCGGCCGGGGCGGAACGCGACGCGGCTCACCCCGGCGCGGGGCGGGGTGCCGTGTCGCGCACCCCGCCCCGGCCAGGGACAACGGTGCTGCTAGCCGCCGAAGTTGAACTGCCGACGCGGGGCGCGGGGCGTGGCGACGCGGGAGATCTCCGGGTCGTACTCGCGCTGGAACGCGGCGTAGGCGCGGGCGATGCTGGCGGCGCAGTCCTTGGCGTCGTCGGCGGCCTTCTTCAGGTGCCGGGCCACCCGGCGGGCGCGGGCCTGGGAGCCGAACGGGCGGCCCTCGGGGTCCGGGACCTCCTTGAGCACGGCCTGCAGGATCTCGTGCGCCATGGCGAGGTCGAACGAGGCCTGCGCGAGCATCGCCCGGCCGCCCTCGCAGAAGTTGCGCACGTCGGCGTTGGTGAAGAACTCCGGGTCACCGAGCGGCGAGTAGTTCGCGCGCCCGCCACCCGCCCCGATCTGACCGCCGCCGGTACCGGCGCCGATCCCGCCGCCGGCCGCGCCACCGGTGCGGCCACCACCGCCGCCGGCGCCGGTGTTGCCACCGTGTCGGGGGCTGTAGTGGAAGTGGTAGCTGGCCTTGCTCCCGCCACCACCGCCGTTGCCGCGCTCGCGGCCGGGGTTGGGGCGGGAGGCGCCCGAACCGTTGGCGCTGGTGGAGCCGGGGGTGGGGGTGGAGCGGCGCGGCGGCGGGAAGGGGCTGCCGGAGCCGTGGTTGCTGGAAGGGGTGCTCATCTGGTTCTCCTTCGGGGAGGTCAGTCCTGCGCGGCCGGGTCGGGGGTGATCGGGGTGACGGTGAGGGCTCGGCGCCGGCGCCACCAGAGCGTCTGGGCGGTCGCGGTGCCGGCCAGCCACGGCAGGACCAGCGCGCTCTGGGCGGGGCCGAACCAGACGGCGGCGGCCGACCACGCCAGGACGGCCGCCAGGGCGGTGACGGCGCGGGTCCGGGCGCGGGCCTTGCGGCGCACGGCCGAACGCGGGTGCCGGCGCGCCGTCAGCGCCCACCCGGCGGGCAGCAGCAGCGCCGGAACGGCGAGGCCGAGCGCGATGCCGGGGGCGGTGGCGGACAGCAGACCGGCCGTGCCGAACACGGCGAGTCCGGCCCAGGTGGGCGCCCACGCGGCGCGGTGGCGCCACAGCGCACCGCCCGCCGAGCGCACCATTCGGTCGCCGATCGAGCGGCGCTGGGGGACGACCAGGATCAGCGGCGCGGTACCGGCGCCGAGGTCGAGCACGTGAGCGGTGGGCGACGATCCCCGCCGCCCCCGCTGGTGAGGTATCTGGATCTTCGTGGTGCGGGTACGGGACATGACGGTGCCTCCGTTGCGGGTCAGAGCCGGTCCGGCTCCAGCGAGAGGAACAGGACGTTGGCGGTCGCGGCCCGCGGCTCGACCCGGGCGATCGCGTCCCGGATCGCCCTGTAGGCCTCCGTACGGGAGGCTCCGGGCTGGCTCGGGTAGGTGCCGGAGTGGGTGATCACGCGGAAGCCGGACCCCATGGGGTACTGAAGCGTGATCACCCAGGAGTAGAGGGTCGGCGCGTCGGCGACGCAGGACTGCGGAACGGTCTCGGACACGGTGATTCCTCCGGTCTCAGGCGCCGGCCGGGGCGATGGCGTCCCCGGTGGCGGTGCGCTCGACGACGGGCTTGTCGAGGTCGCGGTGGGTGAGGTGGACGGTCGCGCCGGTCTTGGCGAGGCGCCGGGCCAGGGCCATGGCGACGGTGGCGGCGCGGTGGCGCCCGCCCGCGCAGCCGACCGCGACGGTCAGTGGCGCGTCGGCCGGTCCGGAGTCGAACGCGTCGGCCAGCAGGCCGGCGCCGACGATGGCCTCCCGAATGCCGGGGGTGGCGAGGACGGCCCGGCGGACGGGCAGGTCGTGGGCGGTCTGCTCGCGCAGGGCGGGGTCGAGGTGCGGGTCGCGGAAGTGGTGGCGCAGGTCGAGCACGAGCGTCGCGCCCTCGGGCGGGGCGCCGTGCAGGTAGCCGAAGCTCACGACGCGGATTTCGGTCACGGACATGGCGGGGGCTCCTGTTCTCAGGCGGAGGCGATGAGCGCGGCGCAGGTCTCGAAGGCGTGGTGCCAGGACTGGTCGAGCAGGTAGCCGCCGTTGAGGCCGTGGTCGGCGAGCCGGACGAACTTGCTCTTGCCGGTGGTGTCCGCGAGGCGGCGCAGGGGCTCGCGCCGGTCGGCGACGTAGTGCGTGACGGCGGAGAGGGTGAGCGCGGCGGCGCCCGGGCCGGGCCGCAGACGGATGCCGAGCAGCCTCGTTCCGGCGAGCAGGACGGCGGCCTGGGTGGCGGTGTAGGTGGCGACGTGGGCGGCGCAGGCGCGGCGGCCGGCTGCGCTGGACTGCCCGTCGTGGTCGTGCTGGCCCTTGGTTACGGCCTGGTGGTCGGTCTGGATCCAGTGGTCCGCCACGTCCGCCGACGCCCGCAGCAGGGCGTAGACGGCGGCGAACCGGGCAGCGCGAACGCTGAGCATGGGATCTCCACGGAGACTGTGGTGCACGAAGATGGGGATGTGTCAGGCGGCGATGGCCGTGCCGTCCGCGCAGGTCAGGCAGGTGCCGAGGTGCGCGGGGAGCACATAGCCGGCGTCGCGGCCGCAGGTCGGGCAGGTGCGGCGGGCGGTGTTGGCCTTGGCGAGGGCGGCGGCCTTCGCGGGTGTCATCGGCCGGACGGGCTTGGCCAGGGCGAGCCGGTAGAGGTAGGCGGCCCGGGTGCCGCTGGTCCGGCGGGAGCGCCAGAGGACCTGCCCGGCGACGGGCTGTCCGCCGGGGCGGAGGCCGCGGGCGCGAAGCTGTCGGCGGGTGAGGTAGCCGGCCGGGGCCATCCGCCACGGGTAGGTGGGGGTGCCGCCGTTCCGGTCACCGGCCGGGTCCCAGAATCGAGGGCGGCTCACGCGGCCACCTGCTCACTGCCGATGGCGTGAGCGTCGGCGAGGCGCTTGTAGACCTTGCTGACGTAGGACGGGGCGCGGGTGGAGCGGCGGGCGGCCTCGCGCTGCGAGACGCCGTCCCGCCAGCACTGTTCGATCACCCGGGCTGCCTCGGTCTCGTCCAGCCGGACGGCCGTCGGCTCCTCCTGCTCGTCGCCCTCGTCGTCGGTGAACGCCTCGTCCTCTCCGGCGTTCACCGGGGTGTCGGACGTGTTCACCTCGGACAACCGGGTGAGCGGGCCGCCGCTCACCGGCGTCTCGGTGGGGCTCTCGGCGACGGCCGGGGCCGGGTCGGAGAGTCCCTCGGTCGGGTCGGCCTGGGCCGGGGTGGGTGTCGGGTGGGCGGTGGTGAACACCTGGTCGGGGGCCGGGGTGTTCACCGCGTCCGTCGGCGCGGCTGGCGTCGACGTCCAGGGGGCTGCCACCGGTCCGGCCGACAGGGCGACGGCAGGTTCCGGGGCGGGGGTGAACACCGGCTGCGGGAGGGTGAACAGCGGGGCGTTCACCGGTTCCCGGGCCGCCCGTGGGAGGGGTGCGGGCTGGCGCCGCAGCGGCGGGCGGGTCTGCTGGGCGAGACGCGCCAGTGCCCGCCGGTAGGCCGGTCCGGCCTCCGCGACGAGCAGCAGCAGAAGCGGCGGGATGAGGTGGATCACGACGCCAACCAGGTCCTTTTCCAGCGCGGCGGCCCCGATGTTGAGCCACACCGTCGCCAGACCGGTGACCCACCGGAACACGGCCGGCCAGCGTCCGGGCTTCACACCGAAGCGGGAGAGGGTGCTGTCCGCCTGAAGGCTCAGGATGAAGCACCCGTCGCCCGCCACGGCCATGACGGGACCCGTGCCGTAGCCGGGTGAATGGGCGTCGATGAACGGCGCGGCGGTGGACATGCTCACCGCGACCACCGCCCCCGTCAGCACCCACGTGCCGACGCTGATCACGAGCGACGTACGACGGATCTGAGCCGGGGTGGGCACCTCGGTGAGCACCTGGTGAACACCCCCGTCGGCGCGGTGAGCACTCACGCGGCGCCCCCGACGTTCACCCGGGTCCGCGAGCGGGCCATCCGGCGCAGGAGCTTGCGGCGCTCGTCGGCGGCGAGGCCACCGAAGACGCCGTACGGCTCCCGGCGCTCCAGCGCGTCGGCGAGGCACAGCGACTTCACCGGGCATCCGGCGCAGAACATCTTGGCGCGGCGCTCGGCCCACGCGGCCGCCGCCGGGCCCTGCTCCTCGGGGTCCGGGAAGAACAGGGCGCCGTCGACCCCGGCGCAGGCAGCACCGCGCAGGTCGCCACCCCCGTCCGGGGTGTACTCGGCGAGCACGGTGACCGCCGGCCGGGCGGTCAGGTGCGGGGTTCGGGTGGCCCTGAGGCGGCGCATCACGCGGCCGCCTTCCAGGCCTGGGCCCTGCGGCGCTCGGCCGTGCGCATCAGCGCGGAGGCGAAGCGCGCGGCCTGCGGGTCCAGGTCCCGCAAGATGTCCCGCGCGGCATCCAGCCGGGCCAGCCGGTCAATGGGCGACTCGTCGTCGGTGCCGGTGAACAGCTCGGCGTCGATACCGAAGGCGAGTTCCGCGAACTCGGTCAGGCTCAGGGCATCCTGCCCTGCGACAATCAGTTTCATGGGGTCACCTCGTTCAGTTGGTGGGTGAGCCCGCAGGGCCGCCGCGCGTTCCTTGGCCGGGTGCGTGGCGGCCCGATTCATGCGGGCCCAGCGACTCGTGGTGCACGAGTAGCCATGGCCCCGGCCCAACCGCGAGCGGAAGGGCCGGGCCAAAGTCACTCGTTCACAGCTCGGGCCCCGCCCCGCCGAAGCGGAGCAGGGCCCGTGATGCCGTCCTCTTGGGGAGCGCGCTCCCGTTCAGGCGCGGACGGCGTGACCTTTCGGTCTTGCCCTCCGGACTGACCAGGCGCCGGGTACCTCGGCCCGTTTGTCCCGGGCCCCTTCGCCCTGGGCTCGGCTATAGCCGGCCATTCACGGGCGCGTTTGTGCAGGTCAAGCAATCCCTAGGAGTCATGTTGAGGACTTGTCCTCAACTCCTCTTTAGGAGCTGAGATGACTATGACGGACTCTCAGGGAGTCGTCAACTCCTCTTGAGGACTTATCCTGGGCGAGTCACGCAACCAGGGATGGTGGAGCCGCCATGGCGACGAAGTACGAGCGGATCGCAGACGCTCTGCGCGAAGAGATCCGCGCAGGTCAGCTCAAGCCCGGGAGCAGGCTGTCCGCTGAGACGGCCCTAGCGGAGCAGTACGACACGAGTGTTCCGACCATCAGGCAGGCCACCGGGGTTTTGGTCGCCGAGGGCCTGATCGAGAAGCAGCACGGTCGGGGCACCTTCGTCCGGAGGGAGCCGACCAAGGTCATTCGAGACAACGCGCGGCACCAATGGGAGAAGGACCGGGCGCGCGCGTCCGAGGCTGAGCGACTGAAGACCGGGGCCACCGAGCGGGACACCGGCCTAACGATCAACGATCTGGTTTTCGAGGCCAGTTACAAGCAGGTGCCCGCTTCGGCGGAGCTTGCAGCGGTGTTCGGCGTCCCGGAGGGCACGATCCTGCTTCAGCGGACGTACCGGACGAGGTATCGGGAGGAGCGCACGCCGCTCAACCGCTCGCAGTCATATTTGGTGCTCGACATGATCGCGAGCAACTCCGATCTCTTGCAGGAGGATCAGGAGCCCTGGCCGGGAGGGACGCAGAATCAGCTCTGGACCGTGGGTATTGAGCTGGATCGGGTTGTGGAGACATTCCAGGCCCGGCCCCCTTCGCCGGAGGAGGTTGAAGAGCTGGGCCTGCCGATGGGCGTGTCAGTGATCATCCTGCGTAAGGTCGGCATCGACACGACCAGTCGGGTGGTGGAGGTGGCCGACGTTGTACTGCCGGGCGACCGCACGGAGCTGACCTTTACGACCAAGCTGACAAGGTGGTGAGCATGACCCAAGTCATCTCTGTCATCACGGCGGTTCATGGACCGTCTGCGTCCTACCTGTCGGACGCCTACAAGTCGCTGCTGGCCCAGGAGCTGCCGGACGGTTGGGACTGGCAGTGGGTCATCCAGGAGGACGGGGAGACTGACGCTGTCGCTCCCCACGTGCCGAACGACCCTCGCGTCACCTTCGGGCAAGGGCGGCACGGCCGGGCCGGCGTTGCCCGCACGATGGCTCTTTCCCGGGCTGCCGGGCAGTACGTCAAGGTGCTGGACGCCGACGACATGTTGGTGAAGGGCACGCTCGCGCGGGACCTCGCAGCACTGCAGCAACCTGGAATCTGCTGGTCGACGTCACGGGTGCTCGATCTGCTCCCAGACGGCTCGACTGTGGGGTTCGATCAGGATCCCCCAGAGGGGCCGATCGAGCGTGGGGCAGTGCTTGAGCACTGGAAGGCACACGACTTCCGCGCTCAGGTCCACCCGGCGACCTTGTGCGCGCGGCGTGACCTCGTGCTCGCCCTTGGCGGCTGGATGGCTCTGCCAGCGAGCGAGGACACCGGGATTCTCATGGCGCTGAACGCGGTCAGCCGTGGTTGGTTCTCGGCCGAGACTGGCCTTCTGTACCGCAAGTGGCCCGGGCAGAGCACCGCGTCCAGTGCTCACGCCAATGAGGGTGAGAGGTCTGCGCGGATGGCGGTCATCGAGGCGCGGGCGCGGGTGCTCGAAGCGCTCGACGGCTGGCGTGTCGACGTGTGAGCCGCAACGCAAAGAGGCCCGGGCCCGACAGCGAATCGCTGTCGGGCCCGGGCCGTGTGGCGCTCCAATGGGGCCAGTGCGGACGGGATGCTGACATCACCTCCTGACATCAACACGCCTGGACGCCAGCACACCTGCGCGTCCCCGTGGACACCCGGGCTCGGCGGGCGGGATACGTTCGGGCCGGTCCCCGACGGCAGCGTTTGATCTTGTAAAGCGGGGGTCGTCGGTTCGAACCCGACAGGGGGCTCCGAACAGATGTGGCGAGGGTCGGGTCTCTGGGTAATCCCGGGGGCCCGACCCTCGCCTGTTGGGGTCGAAGGTGCGGCTCGTAGAGGGTGGGCAGAGTGAAAGACCTGCAGGTGCGGCAGTTGGAAGCTGCCTTGACCGAGCGCTTCGAGACTCTTCTGGACCTCTCTGATCTGGCGAACAGACCGGAGGAGATCAGGCGGAACTCGTTCCTCAGTCGCGCACTCGCTGCGTTGGCTGTGCACGAATTGACAGGCCTGAGTCTTGAGCGGTCCGCAGCTTGTGTGATCGACGGGTTCGATGACGAAGGGATCGACGCCGTCGCGGTCGACACTGAGGGCGAAGTTCCACGGATTTGGTTGGTCCAGGCGAAGTGGAGTAATAAGGGCGCCGCCACTTTTGACACCGATGCCCTGAGGGCCCTCAAAGATGGCCTGTTCAAGCTTGTCAAGGGACAGTATCAGCGGTTCAATGCGAAGCTCCAGCCCATGGTCCCAGATATCAATCGGGCGCTGGATAATGCTCGAGTGCAGATCACGTTGGTGCCCGCGATTGCCGGGGAAAAGCAGATCTCTCCGAAAGTCCAGCAGGAACTTGATGACCTGCAGGCAGAGCTGGGTGATGAGGGCCTGCGGATTCGCCCTCTGCTACTCGCAGATCTGGTTACTGTCGTCCGTTCGGGCCTCGACGGCTCGCCAGTGGACCTGAAACTCCAGATGCCCGAACCCCGCTATGAGGGCGAGCCATTTCTTGCCTACTACGGGAACATTTCGGCGGACCAGGTGGCTCGATGGTACGCCGCCGAGAGGCACCGTCTGTTCCAACGTAACATCCGCCATCCGCTCGGCCTGACCCGAGTAAATGCGGACCTGGTTGACACGCTACTGAGGAGGCCGGAGCACTTCTGGTATTTCCACAACGGCATCACCGTCCTGTGTGACCGGATGGATGCTGGGGTGCGTGGCCACCTCGAACTCTTCGGGGCCAGTGTTGTTAATGGCGCTCAGACTGTGGCGTCTATTCACGAGGCCTATGAGCGGAACCCCGAGACCGTCTCCCGGGCGCGCGTCAGCCTGCGAATTATTTCTTTGGAGGACGCGCCGCCGAACTTCGGCCAACAAGTCACAATGGCCACCAATACGCAGAATGGCATGGCTCCGCAGGACTTCAGGGCGCAGGACAAGGTTCAGGAACGGCTTCGGTACGACTTCGATGTCACTCTGGACAAGCGGTATGTCACCAAGCGGGGCGAGACCATCCCGCTGCCCGAGGACGGCTGCGGGATGCTAGAGGCAGCGGTGGCGCTCGCATGCTGCCACCGGGATCCTGAGATGTCGTTCCGCGCGGAGTCAGGTGAGCGTCGATTGTGGAACGACGACACCTATGTCCCGATCTTCCGAAGGGCCGAGGCCAGGCGAGTCTGGCGGGCGGTTCAGTTGGTGCGTCTGGTCAAGCAGGTGTTGGGCGAAACGCAGGCTGAACGGGAGGGGAAAGCCGAGCAGCTCGGTGAACGGGGAATTCACCTCATCAGCCATCTGGTCTTCCAGGCCCTTGAGGACTGGGATAGCTGTGACGATCAGACCTGGGCGAAGCATGTCGGAGATCTGCCCGGACACGTCGACAACGGCCTGCGTTGGATCATTAGCCGCCTTGACTCCGGAGTCGCTGGCTCCACCCAGGTCGGTGTGGTTTTCCGGCTCGCCGAGCGCTTCAAGGTACTCTCTGAGTCCGCGCTGGTTGGGATGCGGGAGTCATTGTCTGCGCCGGAGCTCGCTTCGGAGTACCGGGCCGCGGACCGGGAGCGGCGGGCCCGGCAGGCCAATGCGGTTCATGTCATTGTCGACGCTGGGGCCATCCCCGAGGGGACCCGGCTGGAGTTCCGACCGGTGACGGGGCCGGAGCGGCGGGCCCTCATGGCCTGGATCTCTGCGGATCCGCGGAGATCCAGGGCCTCGTGGGTGGACAGCAAGTCATCACCGCTGTTGTGGGAATCAGATGGGATCCGATACTCGCCTAGTGGCCTGGTTCAGGCGATGTTCGAACAGGCGGGGAAAAAGGGGCCGAAGGCTGTTCAAGGGACGCGCCGTTGGTTCGTGCCGGAGCGGGGCTCTCTGGTTGAGATCGCGGACCGGTTGCGCGGAGTGGAGCCCGAATAGTGTTCGCGGTCGTTGAACCCGGATCTCTTTGATATGCCCAGCCGTTCGGCCTCTGCGGCGAGGATGCTCAGCGTCCACTTCGGCGGGTCCGTTTCGTTCGCTGCGGCCAGGTCCCCGCTCGCTTGGACAGCCGTCCTTGCGGCGCCTGTTTGGCTAGTGCAATGATCCGCGGCCGCTCGGCTTCCGCTGTTCGGGGCCGTCGCCGTTCTCCCGGAGGCTGCGGAGCGTCAGGCCCGGGTGGTGGGCCGTGAAGAGTTCGGCGGCGCGGCGGTAGGAGAGGCGGGCGCGGCCGGTGTGGGGGCAGCGGTCGGCGGCCGGGGTGGCGGCGGGGGCGCGGCGGTCGGTGAGGAAGAGCGGGCCGGCGGTGCGGCCGGCCGTCAGGAGCGGGAGCAGCCGGGCGGTGCCGGTCCGCCAGTGCACGGGGGCGGCCGAGGGGTGGCTGCGGCGGTGCGGGAGGTCGAGGCCGTCGACGTCGAGGGCGAGGACGGTCTCGACGGGCGCGCCGCTCTCGTGGAGCAGGTGCCAGAGGGTCTGTTCGCGCAGCGGGGCCCGGAGGGCGAGCAGGTCGCGCAGCCGGTCGGGGGTGAGCGGGGCCGGCCCGGTGGTGGCGTCCGGCAGCGGGCGTGGGCGGAGGCCCGCGGCGGGGTCGGCGCGGATCCAGCCCTGGGCGCGCCACCAGGTGAGGGCGGCGCGCAGGGTGGAGAGTTCACGATTGACCGTGCGCGGGTCGGTGGTGGCCGCGCGCCGGGCGGTGGCGGCCCGGAGGCGGGTGGCGGCGTCCGGGTGGTCGAGCAGCGCGAGCGGGAGCACGGGCGGCCGGGCCCGCCGCCGTTCGGGGCCGCCGGGGGCGGGGCGGTCGGCCAGGGCCCAGGCCCAGGTGTCCAGGGCGATCCGGTAGACGCGGCGGGAGGCCGGGCCGAGTTCGGAGGCGGCCAGGTACCGCTCGACGGCGACCGCGTACTCGACGGGTGGGAGGCTGGACACCGGCAGCTTCTTTCCGCAGTAAACGAGAATGCTGGGAGAGGTTTGCGATGAGCGAGTCCTCGCAGTAAACAGCAGGTGGGACCTGCTTCGTGGGGGAGTTTACTGCGGTAAGAGCGAGTGCGGGAAGAATTGATGCCATCAGGCTCAGGTTTTCCCTCCGAACCCCTTGTCCGCCGCCGTCGGGCGGCGGCAGACTTGCCGCCCATGACAGTGGACGCGCATTCCGCGCCGAAGCCCGCGGCGGCGGCCCCACGGGGGTGGACCGACCGGCTGGCCGTGCTCGGCGAACGGGACTTCCGACGGTTCTTCGTCGGCTACGCCACCTCGCTCCTCGGCTCCTCGATGGCGCCGGTGGCGGTCGCCTTCGCGGTGCTCGGGGCCGGGGAGGGCGGCAGCGGCCTCGGCTGGGTGATGGCGGCCCGGATCCTGCCGATCGTGCTGGTCATGCTGGTCGGCGGAGTACTCGCGGACCGGCTGGGCAGCCGACGGGTGATGCCGGCCGCCGACCTCCTGCGCTGCGGTGCGCAGGCGGTGTTCGCCGCCGTGCTGCTGGCGGGCCGGGCGCCGCTCTGGGCGATGGTGACGCTGGTCGCCGTCTGGGGCCTCGGCGAGGGGGTGTTCCTGCCGGCCCTCGGGGCGCTGGTGCCGAGCCTGGTGCGCGACGCGGACCGCCTGGCCGACGCCAACACCCTGCTGGGGCTGGCGCGTTCGGTGGCCACGGTGGCCGGCCCGGCCACCGCCGGCCTGGTGACGGCGGGGTGCGGCCCGGCGGCGGTCCTGCTGATCGACGCCGCCACTTACGGGATCGGCGCGGTGGCGCTGCTGCGGCTCCCGCTGCCCGCGCGGGAGCGGGCGGGGGAAGGCGGCTCGATGCTCGCCGATCTCCGCGAGGGCTGGTCGGAGTTCCGTTCGCGGCCCTGGCTCTGGATCACCACGGCGCACATGGGGCTGTTCAACCTGCTGGTCTGGGCGCCGTTCCTGGTGCTCGGCCCGCTGACCGCGCAGCGCGGGCTCGGCGGGGCGCGCGGCTGGGGGCTGGTGATGGGCGTCTACGGGGCGGGCGCGGTGCTGGGCGGACTGCTGATGCTGGGGCGGCGCCCCGGCCGGCCGCTCGCGGTGGCGACCGCGGCGACGGTCGGCTGGGCGCTGCCCTCGGCGGTGCTGGCGGCGGGGGCGCCGCTGGTGCCGGTGGCGGGGGCGGCGCTGCTCGCGGGCGTCGGCGCGGCGGTCTGCGGCGCGTTGTACGGCACGACCCTGCAGAGCTGGGTGCCGGCCGAAGTCCTGGCCCGGGTCAGCGCGTTCGGCGGTCTGGGGGCGTTCGTGCTCGGGCCGGTCGGGCTGGCCGCGGCCGGGCCGCTGGCGGACCGGATCGGCGCCGGGACGGTGCTGGCCTTCGGCGCGCTGTGGCAGGTGGGCGCGGGTGCGGTGGTGCTGGCGGTGCCGGCGGTGCGTCGGCGGCGGTGGTAGCGCCCGGCACCGGGCGGCGGAGGGGGAGGGGCCGGGGGCGGGGGCGGACCGTGCCCGGTCGCTCGCCCTCGGTCGCGGTGGCCGCGCGGCGGGCACGGCGGCCGGAGCGGTCGTACCGTGGAGGGAGCGCGGGGGCGAACGGAGGAGGTTGGCCATGCCCGGTTCTCTCACCATCAGCCATCACGAGGCGGCGGTCGCCCTGGAGCACGCGGACGCCAAGCGGCTCGCGACGGTCCTGGAGGAGATCGCCTATCTGCTGGAGATCCCGGGGCCGAACCGGATCAACGAAGCGCAGCTCGACGCCCTGTGCGAGGGTCGGACACCGGACCGGGCCGAGCTGTCGCAATGGTCGCGCGGCCTGGCCGCGGAGCTGAAGGGGCGGCTCTAGGCCGCACCGGACCGGACGGCGCCGGCCGCGCCCGGGCGGCCGGCGCCGCCGTACGATGACGCGCGGGGCGGGTGGTCCGCGCGTGCCCCGCGGGTGCCGGCGCGGCCGGCGGCCGGCCCGGTGGAGGAGGGCGGGGGCCCGAGCGTGTCGCAGTCCGTGTCACAGCCCACGACGATGTCCTGGCTGACGGTGGAGACGCCGCTGCCGAGCGGTCCGATGCACATCGCGGTGACGCCCAGGGGCGTGGCGGCCGCCGGGTACCTGGGGCACCCGGGGGAGCTGCCGCCGTGCACCGACCGGTCGAAGATCGACGCGGTCACCGGCCGGATCGGTGACTATCTGGCGGGCCGGCGGCAGGAGGTGGGGCTGCCGATCGACTGGAGCCTGAGCACCGGTCCGCACCGCGCGGTGCTCAGGACGCTCTGGCAGGAGGTGCCGTTCGGGCGGACCATCACCTATGGCGAACTGGCCGCCCGCAGCGGGGTGTTCGAAGGGGTCACGGAGCCCGGACTGGCGGCGAGGACGGTCGGGCAGATGATGGCCGCCAACCCCGTCGCGCTGCTCGTGCCGTGCCACCGGGTGGTGGCGGCGGACGGCCTCGGCGGTTTCGGCGGCGGCCGGGTCGGGATCGACGTCAAGCGGTGGCTGCTCACCCTGGAGGGGGTGCTGGAGCCGACGCTGGACTGGGACGGCCCGCTGTAGCGGGGCCCGCCGGGGAGAGCGCGGGCCGGCCGGGGGCGGTGCCGCCGACGGGGTGGCGTCGGCGGCCTTCGACGGGTGTCAGTGCACGAGCTCGGCCGGGGCGAGGCCGCGGGCGAACGGGGTCTGGCGCGGCAGGACCGGCTGGATCCCGGAGACCAGGGTGTAGTCGATCCCGGCCGGATCCCCGGCGGCCGCGATGTCCGGGCGTTCGCCGAGCGCCAGCTGGACGGCGTTCCAGGGCAGGTTGAGGCCGCACAGGCGCAGTTGGTGCAGGCCGCCGGAGGGCCGGGTGTTGACGTCGATGACGACCGGCTCCCCGGCCAGGTGGCGGAACTGCACGTTGGAGAGGAAGGACATCCCGACGGACTCGACCAGCCGGCGGGTCGGCTCCAGGTACCGCGGCGCGGTGGTGAAGCTGCGGCGGCGGCGGTGCTTGCTGCGGCCGACGGCGGCGAGCAGGGTGCCGTCGCGGTCGCCCAGGCAGTCGACCGAGATCTCGGGGCCCTCCAGATAGGGCATCACCAGCAGGTCGGCCGGCTCGGCGGCGGCCTCCAGCGCGGCGGTCACCTGGTCGACCTGGACCCGGCTGTCCCAGCCGGCCAGCCGGTGCAGGCCGAAGGGCTCGCGGGTGAGCACCCGGAAGCCCTCGCCGCCCGCGCCGGAGGCGGGCTTGAGGCAGGCGGTGAGCCCGGCGGCCTCGATCAGGTCGACGGCCGAGAGCAGCTCCTCGGCGGTGCGGACCTGCCACCACGGCGGGGTGGGCAGTCCGGCGGCGGCGATCGCCGCGTAGCCGTCGGCCTTGCTGTAGAAGGCCGCGATCGCGGTGGCGGGAGGGCAGACGAGGGCGGTGCCGATCGCCTCGAACTCCTGGTGGTGCAGGGAGATCGCGAGCTGGTTGAGTCGGGGCAGGAAGACGTCTATCGCGTGCCGGGCGCAGTAGTCGAGCGCGTAGGCGACGTAGGCGTCGGGGGTGAGGTCGCCCGGTTCCAGGGTGGCGTGGTCGGCGGCGGCGAGCACGGGGGAGTCGCCGTCCACGTGGGTGGCGTGGATCCGGACCGGGCGCGGCGCGGCGCGCAGCTGTTCGATGAAGAAGACGTTCTCGGCGTAGGTGCGGTTGAGCCAGACACGTACGGGGGCACTCATGACGGCCTCCCAGGGCAGGGGTGAACGAGGGGAGGGCATCCGGTGCGGCCGCAGACTCGTCAACTGGCCCCGTGGCCCTTTGAGGTCGCACCCTAGCTGCCCCTCGCGGCGGGGTGGACGGCGGGTCGGTCGGCGGCCGGGGCGGGGGCCGGTCCGGGGGCGCGCCGGGGCGCGGGCGGGGGTCCGGTGGGGCCGGTGGCGGACAGTCCGCCGATGTTCGAATAGGCATCGAACTGAAATAGATCAGGTGATCCAGTCGTCCTATTTGTTCGGTTATTCCGACCACTCGAATGAGTGATTGTGGAAGCCACCTGAACGGGCCCATCATGATTCCTGCAAGGCGACACTTCGTCGGGTATGCGAAAGGCTCCCTATGTCGACCGAAACCACCGTCGGTATTCCTGTGCCGGGCGGCCCGCCGCAATCCGGGCACCAGCAGAGTCTCGGCACGGCCGGCGCGAGGAACCTCGCGACGACCACCAAGTCCGCGCCGCAGATGCAGGGCATCAGCCCGCGCTGGCTGCTCAGGATGCTGCCGTGGGTCCAGGTCTCCGGCGGTACCTACCGGGTCAACCGGCGCCTGCGGTACTCGGTCGGCCGCGGCCGGGTGAGCGTCGTCAAGACGGGCTCCGAGGTGCGGATCGTCCCGCCGAGCCTGCGCGAGGTGCCGGTGCTGCGCGGCTTCGAGGACGACGCGGTCCTGGAGGAGCTGGCCGGTCGCTTCGTCCAACGCGAGTTCTCCGCCGGTGAGGTCCTGGTCGCGGCAGGCGCGCCGATCGACGAGGTCTTCATCATCGCGCACGGCAAGCTCGACCGGCTGGGAATCGGCAAGTACGGCGAGCAGGCGGTGATCGGCTCCCTCTCCGACGGCGACCACCTGGGCGACGAAGCGCTCCAGCAGGACGGCGTCTGGCCGTACGCGGTGAAGGCCGCCACCGCCGGCACCCTGCTGGCCCTCTCCTGGCCCGCGTTCCAGGAGCTCGCGGACCGTTCCGAGGCGCTGCAGCTGCAGATCATGGACTACCTGGCCGGCTTCCAGCAGGCGCAGAACAAGCACGGCGAGGCGGCGATCGGGCTCTCCGCCGGGCACCACGGCGAGTACGAGCTGCCCGGCGCCTTCGTGGACTACGAGCTGAAGCCGCGCGAGTACGAGCTGAGCGTCGCGCAGACGGTCCTGAAGGTGCACAGCCGGGTCGCCGACCTCTACAACCAGCCGATGAACCAGACCGAGCACCAGCTCCGGCTGACCATCGAGGCGCTGCGCGAGCGCCAGGAGGCCGAGCTGATCAACAACCCGGAGTTCGGGCTGCTGCAGAACGCCGCCTACGACCAGCGGATCCAGACCCACTCCGGGCCGCCCACCCCGGACGACATGGACGAGCTGCTGAGCCGGCGCCGCAGCACCAAGATGTTCCTCGCCCACCCCCGGGCCATCGCCGCCATCGGCCGGGAGTGCAACCGCCGGGGCCTCTACCCGGACACCGTCGAGGTCGAGGGCAAGACGGTCTTCGCCTGGCGCGGCGTGCCGGTCTTCCCGTGCAACAAGATCCCGATCACCCGGGAGAACACCAGCTCGATTCTCGCGCTGCGCACCGGGGAGGACAACCAGGGCGTCATCGGGCTGCACCAGACCGGAATTCCCGATGAATACCAGCCGAGCCTCTCGGTGCGGTTCATGGGGATCAGCGAGAAGGCGATCATTTCCTATCTCGTCAGCGCCTACTACTCCGCCGCCATTCTGGTGCCCGACGCGGTCGGCGTGCTGGAAAGCGTCGACGTCGCGCACCGCCACGACTGACCGGGGGTCGGTCGGAAGCGCGCCGCCCGGCCGGGGAACGCCCACGCCCCGGCCGGGCGGCGCTCACCATCAGGGGGAGGAACCCATGGGAAGTTTCACGTTGGAGCGGGAGCACCGGGAGGGCCACGAGGCGGAGGACGTGCTCGCCCGCACCCGCGGCCTGGTCGATCCGGTCCTGCGCGCGGCGGTCGACTCGCTGCCCGGCTCGATGCGCAAGGTGGCCGGATACCACTTCGGCTGGTGGGAGGCCGACGGCTCACCGGCCGCCGCGCCCTCCGGCAAGGCGATCAGGCCGGCCATGGTGCTGGCCGCCACCCAGGCGCTCGGCGGCAGCACGGCCACGGCCACCGCCGCCGCGGCGGCCGTCGAGCTCGTCCACAACTTCACCCTGCTCCACGACGACGTCATCGACAACGACGAGACCAGGCGCCACCGCCCCACCGCCTGGCGGGTGTTCGGCACCACCGAGGCCATCCTGGCGGGCGACGCCCTGCATTCGTTGGCGCTGCGGCTGCTCGCCGAGGACGCCCACCCGGCCGCGCAGGGCGCGATCCGCAGGCTCACCGACTGCGTGGTCGAACTCTGCGAGGGTCAGCAGATCGACTGCGCCTTCGAGCAGCGCAGTGACGTCTCGCTCGCCGAGTGCCTGGCGATGGCGGAGGCGAAGACGGGGGCGCTGCTGGGCGCGGCCTGCGCGATGGGCGCGCAGTACGCGGGTGCCTCCCCGGAGACGGCGCAGGCGATGGACGGCTTCGGCCGGGAGATCGGCCTGGCGTTCCAGCTCATCGACGACCTGATCGGGATCTGGGGCGATCCCGCCGTCACCGGCAAGCCGGTCGGCGCGGACTTGGTGGCGCGCAAGAAGTCCCTTCCGGTGGTGGCGGCGCTCGGCTCCGACACGCCGGACGGCCGGGTGCTGGCCGAGCTCTACGCGCTGGAACGTCCGCTCGGCCCGGAGGAGTTGAGGCGGTGCGCGGCCGCGGTGGAGGGTGCGGGCGGCCGGGGCTGGGCACAGGGGGAGTCGTGCGAGCGGATGGCCGCCGCGCTCGCCCAGTTGGCGACGGCGGTGCCGGAGCCGGCCGCGGCCGACGACCTGCTCGCCCTCGCCGAACTGGTCACCCGGCGCGCCCACTGAGCCGGGGTCCCCACTGAGCCGGCGCGCCCACTGAACCGGGGCGGCCGTCGGCCGGATCCGCCGCGATGCCGGTGTGCGGGGGTGGGAGGCCGACGCGGGCGGCCTCCCACCCCGCGCGCGGTCCGGGTACAACGTGCCGGCGCGCCAGGCCCCGGTGTGCGATGGCCCGTTGCGCAGCGCCCCGGTGCGCCGACCCGGACGTCCCCGCGCACGGGCGCGGCCGCCGTCCCGTCAGGCGAGCGCGGCGAGCAGGCGCCGCTCCTTCGCGGGGACGATGCCGGTCCTCCGGGCAGCGCCCTGGCGGCCCTTGAGACCGTCGGCGTCGGTGTCCGCCGCCGGACCGCGCTGCCGGAGCCAGGCCCAGGTGTCCCGCGCGGTCTCGGCGAACGGCCGGCAGCGCAGGCCGGCGGCCCGCGCCCGACCGGTGTCGGCGAGCCAGACACCCGCCAGCTCCGGTACGTCGGGTGCCCAGAGCGGGAGTTCACTCCACGGCTCGACGCTGTCCGGGCCCTCGGCGAGCAGCGGGCCGTCCGCGACCCAGACGAGTTCGGCGGGCGGGCGGACATCGCCGCCCGCTCCGGTGGGCTCGCCCACGACCTCCGCGCAGGTGGCCAGGAACTCCCCGAAGGTGACGTTCCCGGCCGGGGCGGTGGTGACGAAGCGCCCGGTGCGGCCCGCCACCAGCACGTCCACGCCGAACGCCGCGAAGTCGCGGACATCGATGACCTGCATCGCCCGGTCCGGGTCGCCCGGCGCCAGGACCGGGCCGCCGCGGGCCATCCGCTCCAGCCACCACGGCAGCCGGCCGCCGTTCTCGTGGGGGCCGATCAGCAGGCCGCTGTTGAGGATCAGGGTGCGGTCGGCCCCGAACCCCTCCAGGACGGCGCGTTCGCAACCGGCCTTGAGGGGGTTGCCGGGCGGCTGGTCGGGCGGGGTGTCGGCGGGGCAGGGGTGCAGCGGGGAGGTCTCGTCCACCACCAGGGCCGGCCAGTCGCTGAAGGCGTGCACGGAGGAGACGAAGGTGTAGTGGTCGGCGTGCGCGCGCAGCAGGCGGGCGGAGAGCGCGGCCTGGGCGGGCTGCTGCGCCGAGGTGTCGACGACGGCGTCCCAGTGCCGCCCCTCGACCAGGCGGGCCAGGTCGTCGGCCGAGTCGCGCTCGCCCCGGAGGGCTTCGACGCCGGGCAGGTCGGTACCGGAGCGGCCGCGGTTGAAGGTGGTGACGTCGTGGCCCCGGGTCAGGGACTCCGAGGCGAAGGCCCGTCCGAGGAAGGACGAACCGCCGAGCAAGAGGATCCTCATGCCGACAGTGTTCCCGGCCGGACCCGCCGCGGGCTCCCGTTTCGCGGTCGGCAGACGGTCGGCAGACGGTCGGCCGCGGCGCTGCCGAAGCCCGGCCCCGGACGGTCCGACGCCCGGACGTCCCGGTCCCGCCGCGCCCGGACGTCCCGGTCCCGCCGCGCCCGGCGGGACGCGCGCGCGGCCGTCCGGACCGGCCACCGCCGCCGCCGACATGCTGATCGACTGGGTGCCCCATAGGATCCGTTTGAACCACTATGTCCCTCTTGGGCATGTGCTGAGCCAGGGGAGATCGACAGCATGGGCAACCCGGCACTGGTGGATCCGACCGCCGTCCGCGCCACCGCCGCCGAGGCATGGATCTGGGGCTACCCGCTCCTGCAGAACTACCGGACGCTCTACCCGCAGGCGGTCGACGACGCGGACCCGCGCCACGTCGGCGGCTTCGGCGTCTTCCGGCACTATCCGCGGCCGTTCACCCCGGCCAACACCGACGTCGTCACGCCCAACAACGACACCCCGTACTCCTGGGCCTGGCTCGATCTGCGGGCCGAGCCGTGGGTGGTCTCGGTGCCCGCGGTGGACCGCTACTACGTCCTTCCGCTGCACGAGCTCGACACGCCGTACGCCGGTTTCATCGGCTCCCGCGTCACCGGCCAGGAGGCCGGCGACCACCTGGTGGCGGGCCCCCGGTGGCAGGGCACGGTGCCGGACGGCGTGGCCGGCGTGATCCGCACCGCCACCGAGCTGGTCGGCATCGCCGGGCGCACCTACCTCGGCGGCACCTCCCCGGAGGCGGTCGAGGAACTGGAGGAGATCCAGCGGCAGTACCGGCTGCGCCCGTTGCACGCGTACACGGGCACCGCCGCGCCGCCGCCCGCGCCCGACCCCGTCTGGCCGCTCTGGCGGGAGGAGGTGCTGGACACCGTCGAGTTCTTCAGCTTCCTCGACTTCCTGCTGGGCTTCTTCCCCGTGCTGCCCGCCGAGGCCGAGCTGCGCGGCCGGCTCGGCGACCTGGGCATCGACGGACGCGGCGAGTTCGAGCCCGCCGCGCTGCCGGTGGAGGTCCGCGCCGAGATCGAGCGCGGCATCGCCGACGCCCGCGCCGAACTCACCCGGGAGGCCGGCCTGACCGACGGCTCGGCCGGTCTCTTCGGCACCCGGGAACAGCTCGGCCCGCACTACCTCAAGCGGGCCGTCGGCGCACGGATGGGCCTGTACGGGCTCCCCGCCGAGGAGGCCTGGTACGGCGGCTGGACCGCCGACAGCGAGGGCGGGAGCCCGCCGAACACCGGTGAGCACGACTACGTCCTGCGCTTCGGCCCGGACGCGCTGCCGCCCGCGCGGTTCTTCTGGTCGGCCACCATGTACGCGCTGCCGGACCGGCTGCTGGTCGACAACCCGCTGGACCGCTACTCGATCGGCGACCGCACCCCCGGGCTGGTCCACGACCCGGACGGCGGCCTCACGCTCTACCTCCAGCACAAGCGGCCGGCCGACGCCCAGCACTCGGCCAACTGGCTGCCCGCGCCCGACGGCCCGTGCACGGTGGTCGTCCGGCTCTACGGCCCGGACGAGCGGGCCCTCGACGGCCGCTGGACGCTCCCACCGCTGACGCGGCGCTGATCCCGGCGGCACCGTCGCCGCCCACCCGTCACCCCTGCCCCCCACCCGTCACCCCTGCCCCTCCTGCCCACCCCACTCCCAGCTGTCACCACCCCCACCCGTCACCGCGACCCGAGAAGGACTGCCGATGATCCAGCCCGAGCTGGAGGCCCTGGCCGCCGATGCCTACGTCTACGGCTACCCGCTGGTCTCCGACCTCACCATGGTCGAGCGCTTCACCGGGGGCGGCATGGGGACGCTGCCGGCGGCACCGTTCAACGGCTTCAGTCATGCGACGAGGCTGGCCGGCCCGGACGACCCCTTCGTCTCCGTCAACAACGACACCGTCTACTCGATCGCGCAGCTCGACCTCTCCGAGGGCCCGCAGGTGCTGCGGGTCCCGGACACCGGCGGGGCCTACTACGTGCTGCAGTTCGTCGGCGCGTGGACCGACAACTTCGCCTACCCCGGCCGGCGGGCGACCGGCACCGAGGCGCAGACCTGGCTGGTCGTCCCGCCCGACTGGCACGGGACCCCGCCGGACCGGGAGCGCGTGATCGTGTCGCCGACCACCGTGGCCACCGTCGTCGGCCGCTTCGCCTGCGCCGGCCCGGACGACCTGCCGCGCGTCCGGGCGCTCCAGCAGGGGCTGACGCTCGAACCGCTGGAGCCGGGCGGCCTGGCCGCCGGGCTCCCGGCACCGGACCCCGGGGTACCCGAGCGGCTGGCGTTCTTCGAACGGCTCCGGATCTGGATGACGGCCTTCCCGCCCGCCGGGCCCGACATCGAGTACCAGCAGCGCTTCGCCCCGCTCGGCCTGCTCGACACCGGGCCGTCGCCCTACCGTGCCGCGGCGCCCGACTGGACCCTCGCCCTGCTCAAGGGCCTGGCCGCGGGCCGGGAACGGGTCGAGGCCGCCACCCGGCCGCCGGAGAACCACCCGGCCGGCGAGTGGCGCTCGGGACTGCACCTGTTCGACTTCAACGTCGACTTCCTGGGCCCCGGCACCGTCGACGACCCCGAGTGGCGCATCCCCGACCGCCGCGCGGCCTACCTGAGCCGCGCCGCCGCGGCGCGCGCCGGGCTCTGGGGCAACCACGCGTACGAGGCGATGTACGCGATGACGTACGACGACGCCGACGGGCGGGCGCTCAGCGGCGCCCACGCGTACACGCTGCGGATGGACGAGCCGCCGCCGGTCGAGGCCTTCTGGTCCGTCACCATGTACGGCCTGCCGGACTACTACCTGGTCGCGAACCCGATCGAGCGCTACTCGATCGGTGACCGCACACCCGGCCTGGTCTACGGCGAGGACGGCTCGCTGACGCTCCGGCTGCAGCACGACCGCCCGGCCGACCCGGCGGAGGAGGCGAACTGGCTGCCGACCCCGGAAGGGGAGTTCCGGCCGATCATCCGGCTGTACCAGCCGAAGCCGGCCGCGCTCGACGGCACCTACCGGGTACCGCCGATCCGGCGGAGCTGAGCACGGAGTCCGACCGCCGGGCAGGTGACAGGGAGGAGCGGGGGATGGGTGACGCCGTCGGCCAGATGCTGGCCTCGGCCGTGGGCATCGCGATCAGTCCGATGCCGCTGATCGCGGTGATCCTGATGCTGGCCACCCCGAAGGGCCGGGCCAACGGGCCGGCGTTCACCGGTGGCTGGGTGGTGACGCTGGCAGCGGTGGTCACCGTGGTGGTGCTGGTCGGTTCGGGGCTGAGCACCGACTCCGCCAGGCCGACCTGGGCCTGGTGGCTGAAGCTGGCCCTGGGCACGCTGTTCCTGCTGCTGGGGTTCAGGCAGTGGAGGGGCCGCCCGCGCGAGGGCCATGTGCACGGGCCGCCGAAGTGGATGCAGGCGATCGACCGCTTCACCCCGGGCAAGGCGGCGGGGCTGGCGGCCGCCCTGGTCGCGGCCAACCCGAAGAACCTGGTGCTGGCGGTGGGCGGCGCGGTCTCGATCGCGACCAGCACGGCTTCCGGCGGGGGCAAGGCGGTGGCGGCCGCGCTGATGGTGCTGATCGGCTCGCTCTGCACGGTGGTGCCGTTGGCGGTCTACCTCTTCGGCGGCGACCGGTCGGCCCGGGTGCTGGGCGAGTGGAAGGCGTGGATGGCCGCGCACAATGCGGCGATCATGATGGTCGTCCTGGTGGTCCTCGGCGCGAAGTACATCGGCGACGCCGTCGCGGGCCTGACCGGCTGAGGCCCGCCCCGGCGTGCCGGCGCGGGCCCGGCCCCGGGCCCGCCCCGCGACGGCGTCGCCGGCCCCGCCCGGAGGCCATCCCCGCGCCGCCGGTGCGCCGGCCGTCCCGGGCTCCCCGGGCTCCCCGGGCTCCCCGGCTCAGTGCGGCGACCCGGGCGCGGACGAGCCGGTCGCCGGGGACGCGGAGGCGCCCGTGGACGCCGTCCCGGTCGGTGCTCCCGACGCCGTCCCGGTCGGTGTCGCGGACGGGGCCGCCGTCGGTGTGCCGCCCGGCGGGGGCGTCGTGGTCGTCGGGACCGGCGAGGACGGCGAAGGCGCCGGGGAGGAGGGCGACGCCGTGGGCCCGGGGCCGGTCGGCCGGGTGGACGGGGCGGTGCCGGTGGGCGTGGGGGCCGGGTCGGTCGGGGTCGCCGTCGGTTCGCCCGGGACGGGGGTGCTGCCGCCCCGGTGCTGCGGGCCGCCCTCCAGGGTGACCACCGCCTGCGAGGGCGGCAGCGCGATCCGGGCCGTCCAGTGGGTGTTCGGCGCGAGGTCCTCGTCGACGGTGACGATCACCGTGATCCGCTGGCCCGGCGCGAGCGTCCCGGCGTCCCGGCTGAGGCGGAGCCAGGGGGCCGTCACCTCGGCGTGCCAGTGGATCTCGGTGCTGCCGGAGTCGGTCAGGGTGAGGACGGTCCGGTTGCCGTACTCGCCGGCCTCGACGGTCAGCAGTCCGACCGGTGCGGGGGCGGGCGCCGGCCCGTCGGCGGGGCCCGCGCCGCCCGGCGCGGCGCCCGGGCCGGTGCCGGTGGTGGGGGCGGGAGCGGCGGTCAGTGTCGGGCTGCCGAGCGGGGTCGCGCCCCGGCCGGGGACCGGGATCGCGGGTCCCAGGATCGCGGGGCCGTGGATCCCAGGGAGCAACGTTTCTGCATTCCCCGGCCCGGCTCCGGCCAGCTCCAGCCCGGCCACGGCCGGAGCCGCCCCCACGGCCCCGACGATCCCGCCCGCCTGCCCGGCGGTCGGCCCGGACCCGCTCGGCCGGTGCCCGGCGGCCCGCCCGTCGTCCTCGACCCTTACCGAGGAGACGGCCGCCGCCGCGCCGGTGCCACCGCCCCGGTGGCCCGCCCAGAGCGCGACCACCGGGGCGGCCAGCACGGCTGCCAGCACCCCGGTGGTCACCACCCGGCGGCGCACCGCCCGGGCCCGGCCGCTGTCCGGCGCGCGGTGGCGGGGGAACCCCCCTTGGTCGAACCGCAGACCCGGCTCGGTCACCGGAGCCGGAGCCGAGGTCCGCCGCCACGCCGCGGCGGCGGCCGCGTGCGGCAGGAAGGCGGCCCCGTCGCCCTGCCGAGCCCCGGTCGTCGGGGGCGCCGCCGGCACCGGCAGTCCCGACAGTCCTTCGGCACCCTGCGCCACCTCGCCGGCCACCCGCTCCGCGGTGCCCCGGCAGGTCGGGCAGTCCGTCACGTGCTGCACCAGTTCCCGGCGCAGCGCGGGGCCGAGCACCCAGTCCCGCCAGCTCTCCGCCCCGGCCCCGCCGAGCCGGTCCAGCTCGGGACAGCTGCCGACACCGAGCACCAGCAGGGCCGCCCTGGTCCGGCCGACCTCGGCCTCGGCCGAGGCGAGCAGCGCGCGGGAGGTCTCGAACGGGACGCCGAGGACGGCCGCCACCTCGATCGGGCTCAGCCGGTGGCGCACCGACAGTTCCAGCGCCTCGCGCTGCTCCGGGTCGGTACCGGCCGCCTCGGGCCAGGCCAGTGAGGCCAGCTCCCGCCTCCGTCGGCCCACCTCGGCGGCCGGGAGCCCCGCCGCCGCGTCACCCGCGCCGGCATCCGCCACCGCGCCGACCACCGCACCGACGACCACCGCACCGGTGCCGCCGACCGCGTTGAAGCCGGCTCCGTCCTCCAGGCGTCGCAGGCAGCAGTACCGCGCCAGTGAGTACAGCCAGGCCCGGACCAGGCCCGGCTCGGCCAGTCGGGCGCCGTGCCGCAGCGCCAGCTCGCGCACCTCGCGCAGGGCGGCGGTGGCCGCGTCGTGCTCGCACAGCACCGAGAGGCAGTAGGTGAACAGGCCGTCCACCTGCCGGTCGTACGCCGCGAGCACGAGGTCGCGCGGCCCTTCAGTACGCGTTGTCACCCCTCCGACGGTAGAGAGGCCCGGGGCCGCGCCCGGCCCGTTCCCTGCTGTTGTACTTCTTTCGGGTAACAACATCGCCCATTCGTGGACCGGGAGCGCCCCCACCGCCCCGCCCGCGCCCCGCCGCCGGCCCGGCCCCCTGCTCCCGCGCCCAGCCGCCGGCCCCGCGTTGTCGTACCCAGGCGCTACGGTGACCGCATGGCTGCCCGCACCAAGACCACCGCCAAGCCGCGCCCGGCGTACCGCTGCACCGAGTGCGGCAACCAGCTGCCCAAATGGGTCGGCCGCTGCCCGGAGTGCAACGCCTGGGGCACGGTCGAGGAGTACGGCGGCGCGGTGCCGATCCGGACCACGGCCGCCGGGCCGGTGAGCGCGCCCGCCCGTCCGATCGCCCAGATCGACGGCCAGGTGGCGACGGCCCGGTCCACCGGCGTGCCCGAGCTGGACCGGGTGCTCGGTGGCGGCCTGGTCCCCGGCGCCGTGGTGCTGCTGGCCGGCGAGCCCGGCGTCGGCAAGTCCACCCTGCTGCTGGACGTCGCGGCCAAGGCGGCCAGTGCGCAGCACCGCACGCTCTACGTCACCGGTGAGGAGTCGGCCGGCCAGGTCCGGTTGCGGGCGGACCGGATCAACGCGCTCTCCGACCACCTGTACCTCGCCGCCGAGTCCGACCTCGGCGCCGTCCTCGGACACATCGAGGCGGTGAACCCGGGCCTGCTGATCCTGGACTCGGTGCAGACCATCGCCTCCGCCGAGCTGGACGGCGCGCCCGGCGGGCCGGCCCAGGTCCGCGAGGTGGCCGGTGCGCTCATCCGGGCGTCCAAGGACCGCGGCATGGCCACCCTGCTGGTCGGCCATGTCACCAAGGACGGCCAGATCGCCGGCCCCCGTCTGCTGGAGCACCTGGTCGACGTGGTGCTGAGCTTCGAGGGGGACCGGCACGCCCGGCTGCGCATCATCCGCGGGATCAAGAACCGGTACGGCGCCACCGACGAGGTCGGCTGCTTCGAGCTGCACGACGAGGGCATCGTGGGCCTGGCCGATCCGTCCGGCCTCTTCCTGACCAGGCGTGACAAGCCCGTCCCCGGTACCTGCCTGACCGTCACCCTGGAGGGCCGCCGCCCCCTGGTGGCGGAGGTCCAGGCGCTGATGGTGGATTCGCAGATCCCGTCCCCCCGCCGGACGACCTCCGGCCTGGAGTCGCCCCGGATCGCGATGATCCTGGCCGTGGTCGAGCGGCACGGCGGGGTCAAGCTCGGCAAGCAGGACATCTACACCGCGACGGTCGGCGGGGTGAAGCTGAGCGAGCCGTCGGCGGATCTCGCGATCGCCCTCGCCGTGGCCAGTTCGTCCTCGGACACTCCGCTCCCGAGCAACCTGGTGGCGATCGGCGAGGTCGGTCTCGCGGGCGAGGTGCGGCGGGTGACGGGTGTGCAGCGGCGGCTGGCCGAGGCGCACCGGCTGGGCTTCACCCACGCCCTGGTCCCGCCGGACCCGGGCAAGGTGCCGTCGGGGATGAAGGTGGTCGAGGTCGCGGACATCGGTGAGGCGATGCGGGCCATCCCGGGCCGCCGGCGGGCCGCCGCCAAGCCCCGGAGCGAGGCGCCGTCGGCCCCGCCCACCCCGCGCCGGGCCCCCGCCGAGGCTCCCGTCGCGGCCTACCCGGAGGAGCTCATGGAGGGGTGGGAGCCGGTCGACTCGGACGAACTGCGCTGACCCAAGCCCTGTTAATGCCGCACGCAGTTAGACTTTCCCCTGTCTAATTGGCAATAAGGCAGTAATAAGCGACAGAGCAACAGACCGTAGGCCGGCGCACGGCGCGAGGCGCGCGGTACGGGGTCGACCGGAGGAGTCACGTGGCAGCCAGCGACCGGGCGGACAAGTCCTCCCGCGAGGAGGCCCTGCTGCGGGCCTCCCTCACCGCCATCGCCCCCGGCACGGGGCTGCGTGACGGCCTGGAGCGGGTGCTGCGGGCCAACACCGGCGGTCTGATCGTGCTCGGCTTCGACAAGACCGTCGAGTCGATCTGTACCGGTGGATTCGTCCTGGACGTCGAGTTCACCGCGACCCGGCTGCGCGAGCTGTGCAAGCTCGACGGCGCCGTGGTGCTGGACAAGGACATCACCAAGATCGTCCGGGCCGGGGTCCACCTGATGCCGGACTCCACCATCCCCACCGACGAGACGGGCACCCGGCACCGCACCGCGGAGCGGGTCAACCTGCAGACCGGGTTCCCGGTGGTCGCGGTCTCGCACTCGATGCGGCTGATCGCGATGTACGTCAACGGAACCCGTCGGGTGCTGGAGGACTCGACCACCGTCCTCTCCCGGGCGAACCAGGCACTCGCCACCCTGGAGCGCTACAAGCTCCGGCTGGACGAGGTGGCGGGCACGCTGTCCGCCCTGGAGATCGAGGACCTGGTGACGGTCCGGGACGTCACCGCCGTCGCCCAGCGGCTGGAGATGGTCCGGCTGATCGCCACCGAGATCGCCGGCTACGTGCTGGAGCTCGGCATCGACGGCCGGCTGCTCTCGCTCCAGCTGGACGAGCTGATCGCGGGTGTGGAGCCGGAGCGCGAGCTGGTCGCCCGGGACTACTTCCCGGAGCGGGCCGCCAAGAAGGGCCGGACGGTCACCGAGGTGCTGGCCGATCTGGAGGCGCTCACCCACGCCGAGCTGCTCGACCTGCAGACCGTCGCCAAGGCGCTCGGCTACTCGGGCTCGCCCGAGTCGCTGGACTCCGCGGTCTCGCCGCGCGGCTACCGGCTGCTGGCCAAGATCCCGCGCCTGCCCAACACGGTGATAGAGCGGCTGGTCGAGCATTTCGGCGGACTGCAGAAGCTGCTCGCGGCCAGCATCGACGATCTGCAGACGGTCGAGGGCGTCGGCGAGACCAGGGCGCGCTCGGTGCGCGAGGGCCTGTCCCGCCTTGCCGAATCGTCCATCCTGGAACGCTACGTCTGACGGTGCCCCAGCACGTGGGGACGGCCCCCGGGGAGTGCTTCCCCGGGGGCCGTCCCGTTGCCGTTGCCGTTCCCCGGCGTGTGCGCGGCGGAGGGTGGGGCCGTCCCGGCCGCCGGGAACGCGCCGAAGCCCCGGCGGGCGCCGGGGCTTCGGTGACGGAGCTTCGGTGACGGAGCCGCGGGGAGGCGGCGTCCGAGGGGGCTCAGCTCTCCAGACGGATCGAGGAGCGTGCCGAGACCTGGCCCCCGGAGAGCCCGGTGAGGTCGGCGACCACCAGGTAGGTGCCGGCGGGCGCGGCGGCCGGGTCGGCGGTGGCGCACTGCGGCTTGCTGCGGCCGCGGTCCCAGGTGAAGGTCTCGGTCAGTCCGCCGTTCGCCGGGATCTGGGCCCAGCTGCTGCCGCGGTCGCTCGGGCAGTCGCCGGAGGACCAGACGCGGTCGCCGTTGCTGGCCGTCACGGTGATGGCGGAGGCCGTCCGGCCCAGGTCCACCCGGCAGTTGGCGCCGGAGGAGTTGTGGACGGTCAGCGTCAGCTTCGGCTTGTCCTTGGGCTGGTAGGAGTTCTGGGCACCGGCCAGCTCCAGGGTCACCTGGGAGGAGACGCAGACGGGCAGCGCCATCACCTCGGGGGTGTTCACCGGGGGAGTGCCGCCGCCACCGCCGTTGGTGCCGCCGGCCGCGCCGCCACCGCCCGCGGCCGATCCGCCGGTGGCCGAACCGCCCGCGGCGGAGCCTCCGGTGGCCGATCCGCCGGTGGCCGGGGCCGGGTTGGGCCCGCCGCCGGTACCGCCGGTGCTGAGGCTGACGTCGCCGCCGCCGGACCCGGAGACGGCGCCCCCGCCCGGGTTGGTGCCGCCCGTCCCGCCGCTGCCGGGGCGCGAGTTGTTCGCGGGGCCGTTCGGCGACGCACCGGGCGTGATCGCCTGGGCGGGGGGCTGGGAGGACTGGGACGGCGCGGCCTGCGCGGCCTTGCCTGCCGGTCCGTCACCACCACCGCCCTGGTCGGACATCAGCCAGACGAGCAGGGCGACGACCGCGGCGACGGCGACGGCCACGACAAGGCGCCGTCGCCAGTAGATCGAGGCCGGCAACGGTCCCACGGGTTGACGCAAAGAGGGCACGCCCAAACTCTACGAGACAGTGTGTGCCCTGTGACTCACCAACACCGCACACTCGCCCCTTCCTTCACATGATCCGCCATATGAGCCGTTCGGGGGAGACTCGGCGCCGGCTTTTCGAGGGGATCCGGACTCCACTCCTCCGCTTCGGCGGGCGCCGCGGCCGTGGGAGGATCGAAGGGCCATGGCTGCCATCACCGTCACCCCCGCCGTCCCCGCCCCCGCGTCCGCGACGGCCGCCCCGCCGCCGTTGTCCCTGCCGTTGCCGTCGCTGCACTCCACCGTCCTCGGCTGGTACGACGCCCACGCCCGCGAGCTCCCCTGGCGGACCTCGGAGGCCTCGCCCTGGGCGGTGATGGTCAGCGAGTTCATGCTTCAGCAGACCCCGGTGAAGCGGGTGCTGCCCGCCTACGAGGCGTGGTTGGAGCGCTGGCCGACGCCCGCCGACCTGGCGGCCGACGCGCCCGGTGAGGCGGTCCGGATGTGGGGCCGGCTGGGCTACCCCCGGCGGGCGCTGCGCCTGCACGGAGCGGCGGTGGCGATCACCGAGCAGCACGGCGGGCTCGTCCCGGACGACCACGCGACGCTGCTCTCGCTGCCCGGAGTGGGGGAGTACACGGCGGCGGCGGTGGCTTCGTTCGCCTTCCGGCAGCGGCACGTGGTGCTGGACACCAACGTCCGGCGGGTGTTCGCCCGCGCGGTGACGGGGGTGGAGTACCCGGCCCAGGCCACCACGGCGGCCGAGCGCCGCACGGCGGCCGCGCTGCTGCCGGACGACGCCGGGACGGCGGCGACCTGGGCGGTCGCGGTGATGGAGCTGGGGGCGCTGGTGTGCACGGCGCGCGGCCCGGAGTGCGGCGGCTGCCCGCTGTTCAGCCACTGCGCCTGGCAGCGGGCCGGCTGCCCGCCGTACGACGGTCCGGCCCGGCGCGGCCAGACCTACGAGGGGACGGACCGGCAGGTCCGCGGGAAGCTCCTCGCGGTGCTGCGGGACGCGCACGGCGAGGTCGTGCAGGCCCGGCTGGACGCGGTCTGGCCGGACGCGGTGCAGCGGGCCCGGGCGCTGGACGGGCTGGTCGCCGACGGCCTGGTCGAGCCGGTCGAGCAGGGCGTCTACCGACTGCCGCGGTAGCCGGGGCACGCGCCGCCCGGGGCCGGTGAGCGGGCCGCCGGGCTCCTGCCGTCCGGGGCCGGAGACAGCACGTCCCCCCTCCCGCGGCGGGAGGGGGGACGTCCGGTGTGTCAGATCGCGACGGCCTCGACGGTGGGCTCGGCGCCCTTGTCGTCGCCCTTCGCCGGCGAGCCGGCACCGCGCAGCGGCACCTCGCGCATGAAGACCGCGGCGGCGACCGCGATCACCGCGACCCCGGCGCCCCAGAGGAAGACGGTGTGCATGCCGTTGGCCACGGCGTGGTGGTACGCGTCCTGGACCGGGGCGGGCAGCTCCCGGAGCGCGGCCGGGCTCAGGGAGCTCGGGTCGCCCTTGCCGCCGCCGTTGGCGGCCGCGTCGCCGAGCCGCTCCTTCATCGTCGCGGTGACCCGGTTGTTGAACAGGGCGCCGAACAGCGCCACACCGAAGGAGCCGCCGATGGTGCGGAACAGGGTGGCGGTGGAGCTGGCCACGCCCATGTCCTTGAGCTCGACGCTGTTCTGCGCGACCAGCATGGTGATCTGCATCAGGAAGCCCATGCCGGCGCCGAGCACCACCATCCAGCAGGCGGAGGTGAAGCTGCTGGTCGCGGTGCCCATGGTGGAGAGCAGCACCATGCCGGCGGTCATCACGATCGTGCCGATGATCGGGTAGATCCGGTACTTGCCGGTCTTGGTCACCGCCTGGCCGACCACCAGCGAGACGACCAGCATGCCGAACATCATCGGCATCAGCAGCAGGCCGGAGTTGGTGGCCGAGGCGCCCTGCACGGTCTGCTGGTAGAGCGGCAGGAAGACGGTCGAGCCGAACATCACGAAGCCGACCACGAAGCCGATCAGTGACACCAGGGTGAAGTTCAGGTTCTTGAACAGGTCGAGCGGCAGCATCGGCTCCTGGACCCGCTGCTCGACGTAACAGAAGGCGATCAGCGTGGCGGCGGCGAGCGCGGCCAGGCCCAGGATCTGCTTGGAGCCCCAGGCGTACTCCTGGCCGCCCCAGGTGGTGATCAGGGTGAGCGCGGTGATGCCGGTGGTGAGCAGGACCGCGCCGAGGTAGTCGATGCGGGCCTTGCTGCGGACCTTCGGCAGCTTCAGGGTGACCATGACGACGGCGAGCGCGACCACGCCGAGCGGCAGGTTGATGTAGAAGGTCCAGTGCCAGCTCAGGTGGTCGGTGATGAAGCCGCCGACGAGCGGGCCGCCGATGGTGGCGAGCGCCATCACCGCGGCGAACATGCCCTGGTACTTGCCGCGGTCACGCGGCGCGACCAGCGCGCCCATGATCGACATCACGCCGACCATCAGACCGCCGGCGCCCAGGCCCTGGAGGGCGCGGAAGCCGATCAGCTCGTTCATGTTCTGCGAGAGGCCGGAGAGGGCCGAACCCGCGAGGAAGATCACGATCGAGGTGAGGAAGGTGCCCTTGCGGCCGTAGAGGTCGCCGAGCTTGCCCCAGATCGGGGTGGAGGCGGCGGTGGCCAGGGTGTACGAGGTCACCACCCAGGACAGGTGCTCGGCGCCGCCGAGGTCACCGACGATCGTCGGCATCGCGGTGCCGACGATCAGGTTGTCGAGCATGGCCAGCAGCATGGTGACGACCAGGCCGATCATGACCAGGCGGATCTCGCGGGGGGAGCGCGGGGGCTCCTCCTCGGCCGTCTTCGTTTCCGGTGCCGGGGTGTCGGCCTTGGGTTGGGACATGGGTGGGTGTCTCCCGGACTGGAGGCGGACGACCGTTCTGCGCTGCGTACGGCTTACTTACTTGTCGCCCGGCTAGTTTGTGGACCGTCGGCACGGTAGGTTGTTCACTAGCCGGTCGTCAAGCCAGTTTCTCGGCGGGCCCCCCGGGCGGCGAGAATGAGTTCGGACAGGCGTTGGACCGGCGCCCGCCGAACGCAGCAGCCGCAGCAGTCACCGACGCAGTCAACGAGGCAGGCCATGGGTACGACGCACAGCCCCCGCAGCGACACCCGGGCCCGTATCGTCGCGGTCGCACTGGAGCTCTTCTCCGAACAGGGGTACGAGCAGACCTCGCTGCGGGAGATCGCCGACCGCCTCGGCGTCACCAAGGCCGCGCTCTACTACCACTTCAAGACCAAGGACGACATCGTCCACGGCATCGTGCAGAGCATGGCCGCGCCGATCGACGACACCATCGCCTGGGGCCGCGACCGGGCGTGGACGCCCGAGCTGCGGGACGAGCTGATCCGGCGGTTCGCGGCGGGCATGTCGGAGCGGGCCCCGCTGCTGCGGTTCTTCCACGAGAACCAGCCCGCGCTGCGCGACTCGCCGGCCGGGCTGGAGTTCAAGGAGCGCATGATCGCGATGGTCCGGCTGGTGCACGGCCCGGGCGCCACCTTCGAGGACCGGCTGCGTGCCGCGATGTCGCTGTTCACCATCAACTCGGCGCTGTTCCTGGTCAAGCAGGACGCCTCCGAGTGCAAGGAGCCCGGCCACATCCCGGAGAACGCGGTACCGGCGGCCGGCGTGGAGGAGGCGATGGTCGCCGCGCAGCGGGTCGCGCTGGAGATCGGCGCCCTGGTGAATCCCCCGGCGCGGGGCTGACCGGCCCGCCGGCCCACCTTCGCCGGCCCACGACGCCCGAGGGGCGGACCGACCGGTCCGCCCCTCGTCGTACGCCGCGACCCGTCGTACGCCGCGACCCGTCGGCCGGTGCCCCCGGCAGTCGGTGCCCTCGTCGGCCGGTGGCTCGCGAGCCGGTGACTCGCGAGCCGGCGGCCCCGCCGTGCTCAGAAGCCGGTGACCCCGTGCCCGGAGAGGTAGGCGATCGGGTTGACCACCGCGCCGTAGTGGTTGCTGGAACGGATCTCGAAGTGCAGGTGGGGCCCGGTCGAGTTGCCGGTGTTCCCGGACCGGCCGATCTGCTCGGCGGCCGACACCCGGTCGCCCGCCGACACCGAGATCGACGACATGTGCGCGTACTGGGCGTACCGCCCGTCGGCCAGGCGCAGTACGACCTCCTTGCCGTAGGCGCCGTCCCAGCCGGCCGACACGACGGTGGCGTTGCCGACCGCGAGCAGCGGGGTGCCCGGCTTCACCGCGAAGTCCACCCCGGTGTGGTAACCGGCGGCGTACTCCGGGTTGGCCACGCCGTACGGGTTGCTGGTCGGCGCGCCCGGCACCGGCGCGGACCACTCCGGGGCGGGCGCCGGCTCCGGTGCCGGCTCGGGCGCCGGAACCTGGTCGGGTGCCGGAACCTGGTCGGCGGAGGGCGCGGGCGCGGCCGGCGGCTCCGGGGGCAGCAGGTTGGCGGCCACCGCCACGTACTGCTGCGCCGAGCCGTGGTCGTGCGGGAGCCGGTACGCGCTCGGTCCGGCGACCTGCACCGGGGCGGCGGCCGGCACCGCGCTCGGCGAGGCGGTGAAGGCCGAGCTGCCGGGGGTGGTGGGTATCACCGTCTGCGCCGAGGCGCTGCCCGGGGCGGCGACCAGCAGGGCGCCGGACAGTATCACCGCGCTCGCGCCGATCGCGGTGACGGTGCGGTGGCGGTCGGTCCCGAGCCCGCCGCCGGGCAGGGTGTGGCGGGGGACGGTGAGCGTGCGCAGCGGAGCGGCGTGGGTGCGGACGGCCTGGCCGAGCCTGGGCTGCCAGGCCGCCGCCTGGGCCGCCGCGAGGGCGGCGAGGCGGCGGAGGGCCGGCCCCACGGGCGGGACGGAAGACATCGGGTAGCTCAACCTCACGGTCGTACGGGGGCGGCACAACGAGCCCGTTCGGGCGTGCTGAGCGGGGGACCACTCAGGTGTAACCGTCACCGAGCGGACTCCCAAACGGTGTGACGTACTACGGCGTGTAGTCAGCGTCGCGCCGGAGATTCAAGCCGACGGAGTAACGATCATGTGATCCGACCGTCTGTTCATGGCCCGGGCGTTCCCGGGGCTCGCCGTACCGCACTACTACCGCCGCTCGTACGACGGTGGGCGCTTGTGACCAGTGCCACCCGGCCCGGGGGTTTGGCGGCTCCCGGGCGAGGCCCGTCGTGTCCGTACCGCTGACCCGGAGCCCTCGCTGCGGGACCATCGACGCATGTATCCCAACAGGAGCGAAGAGACCGAAGGCAGCCGGGGGCCCAGCGCTCAGGAACGCCGTTACGCCGCACTGCGCGCCTGCGAACGGCTGCTCTCCGGCACCCGGCCGCGAAGCCTGCGTGAGCGGCTCGCCGCCCTGGCCGAGGAGGGCGAGCGGGTGTACGACCTGGACCGCCGGCCGGACCAGTACGGCGACGGCGTGGTGCGGGCCCTGGAGCAGCGGGTGGCCGGGCTGCTCGGCACCGAGGACGCGGCGTTCTTCCCCACCGGCACGATGGCCCAGCAGGTCGCGCTGCGGATCCACGCCGAGGCCGCCGGAGTGCCGACGGTGGCCACGCACCCGCTCGGCCACACCGAGCTGCACGAGCGGCACGCGCTGACGCAGCTCGGCGGGCTGCGCAGCGTCTGGCCCACCACCGCGCCGCGGCTTCCGACGGTGGCCGAGCTGCGGGCCTTCGACGAGCCCTATGCCGCGATGATCCTGGAGCTGCCGCTGCGCGAGGCCGGGTTCGTCCTGCCGTCCTGGGAGGACCTGCTGGCCGTGGCCGCGGTGGTCCGGGAGGAGCACGGCGCCGCGCTGCACCTGGACGGGGCGCGGCTCTGGGAATCGGTGGTCCACTTCGGCCGCCCGCTGCCGGAGCTGGTCGCACCGGCCGACTCGGTCTACGTCTCCTTCTACAAGACGCTCGGCGGGATCAGCGGCGCCGCGCTCGCCGGTCCGGCCGCCTTCGTCCGGACCGCCAAGGCCTGGCGGCACCGCTACGGCGGCCAGCTCTTCCAGCAGTGGCCGGCCGCGCTGGCCGCGCTGACCGGCCTCGACCGCGAACTGCCGCGCCTGGGCGAGTACGTCGCGCACGCCAAGACCGTCGCGGCGGCGCTCGCCGAGGGCGTCGCGGGGGTCCCGGGCGCCCGGGTCCACCCGGCCGCGCCGCACACCCACCAGTTCCAGCTCTGGCTCCCGCACACCCCCGAGGAGCTGGACCTCGCGGGTCTGCGGTTGGTGGAGGAGACGGGGTCGGCGCTGTTCGGGGCCTGGCGTGAGCAGGGCCTGCCGGGGTTGTCGATGACGGAGGTCACGGTGGCCGCGGACGCGCTGGAGTGGACCGCGAAGGACGTGGCGGAGGCGGTGGGCGCCTTCCTCGCGCTGCTGCCGGAACGGCCCCGCTGACCGGAGGCCGGGTGGCCCGGGGCCGTCGTGCGGGCCGTCGCGGACAAGCGTCCGGCCCGCCCCCGCGGGTGCGGGGACGGGCCGGACGGGTGTATCAGGGGTGCCTGGTCAGAGGCTGATCGTCACTGCTCGATTCGATCAGTTGTCGACCGGGCGGACGCGGATCCAGGTCTCGAGGTAGTTCGAGGACTCGTTCTCGACCTCGATGCTGGTGCCGGTCTTCGGGACGATGACGCTGCTGTACGGGTTGTCCTTCGACCAGTACGACTTGAGGTCGCTGAACTCGTCGACGCCCTTGGCCTTCGGGACGACCGTCTCGACGCTGTTCTTGTGCAGGGACAGGCTGTCGACCTTGCGCGAGCCGAAGGTCGAGTCGTAGCCCTGGATGCGCGGGCGCATCAGGGTGCCGTCGTTCCACTTGAGCGGGGTCGGGTGCGAGTCGATCGGGAGGATCAGACCGGAGCCCGGGTGGTTGGTGACGTTGTTGTCACTCTGGGAGGTGTCCCACAGCCAGATCAGCAGACCCTGCTGGTAGGGGTAGTGCTCCACCCAGTTCGGCTTGGTGTTGGCGAAGCCGAAGTTGTACGGGCCGGTCTTGAGGGTCCGGTCGTACGAGATGTGCTGGCGGTTCTCGGCGATGTAGTACTGGGCGTAGTCGTTCGAGAACGAGCCGGTGATCCGGGAGAAGCCCTTGGGGGTCCAGCCGTTGTCGCCGTTCTCGGCACCGTCGGTGAAGACGGTGGCGCCGTCGGCGGTGATGGCGATCTCGTCCAGGGCCAGGCCCTTGAGGTGCAGACCGCCGTCGGTGGTGTAGTGGAACCGGACCTTGACGGCCTTGCCCGCGTAGGCGTCCAGCGGGAACGACAGGTCGCCCCACTTGTTGCCCGAGTTGCCGGTCAGGCCGGCCTTGTTGGCGGCGTTCTTCGGGATCGCGACCCCGTTGAAGGTGCCGTCCAGGGCGGTCCAGTTGGCGCCGCCGTCGGTGGAGACCTCGGCGTAGCCGTAGTCGAAGTCCTGCTCGATGTCGTACCAGCCCTTGGCCGTCAGCGCGCCGGCGGTCTTGCCGGTCAGGTCGACGTCACGGGTCAGCGACACGTTCAGGTCGTCGGCGCTGCCGCTCCACCACTCGTTGGCACCCGCGAACGGGGTGTTGACGGTGGTGGTGACCTTCTTCTTCGGAAGGTCGACGACCAGCGCCTGCGGCAGGGCGGTGTTGAACTCCACCGGGCCGATGTGGTGGGTCGACTCGGTGCCGGCCGTGGCCTTGTCGTACTTCAGCCAGCCGAGCTGGAGCTTGCTCCAGGCGTCGAGGTCGTTCGGCATGTCACCGATCGAGTTCTTGCCCTCGCCGAGCCAGGAGCCGGAGGACATCAGCGACCAGAAGCCGACCGAGTTGTCGATCCCGCTGCCCGAGGTGTCGTACAGGTCCGGCAGGCCCAGGTCGTGGCCGTACTCGTGGGCGAAGACACCGAGGCCGCCGTTCTCCGGCTGCATGGTGTAGTCACCGATCCAGATGCCGGTGGAGCCGACCGGGGTGCCGCCGAGCAGGTTGTCGGCGGGGCCGGTCGAGCCGGCCGCGGTGCCGTAGACGTACGAGCGGTGGGCCCACAGCGCGTCAGTGCCCTGCTTGCCGCCGCCCGCCGACTGGTCCTCACCGGCGTGCACGATCTGGAAGTGGTCGATGTAACCGTCGGGCTCGTTGAAGTTGCCGTTGTGGTTGTAGTCGTACCGGTCCCACTGGTCGTACTGCGCGATGGTGGCCTTGATCTGAGCGTCCGTCTGGCCCTTGGCCTTCTGGTCGGCGACCCAGGCGTTGATGCCGTCGCGGATCAGGTCCTGCGCGTTGTTGCAGACGTGCTGGCCGCAGTAGTCCGAGCCGTAGCGGGCCTCGTTCCACGGCACCTTCACCCAGTCGGTGACCTGGCCGTCCACGGTGTAGCGGCCCGAGGACTGCTTCTCGTAGAAGGTCTTCAGCGAGTCCTGGGTCTTGCTGAAGTACATGTCCTGGTAGTGCTGCTGGTTGTAGTCAGCCTGCCAGAGCGTCGAGTTGTTGGTCGCCGCGTCGGGCTTCTCGATCTGGTTGTGCTGCGGACCCGGGGTCCCGCCGAACTTGACCTTGCCGTCCGGCGTCTTCGTGGTGTTGTCCACCTGGTCGCTGAAGTCGACCAGGATGGTGAAGATCTTGTCCGTACGCTCACGGGCGAGCTCGACGTACTTGTCCTTGCCCAGCTTGATGCTGGTGCTGCCGCCGTGCTCCTCGACCTTCGCGGTGCCGGCGAGCAGCTGCTCGGTGGCGGCCTTCTGCTCGGCCTCGACCTTCTCGGTCAGCGGGCCCGGCAGGTTGTGGTCGGTCTTGACCGACTGGACAGCGTCAGCAGGGTCGTTCGGGACGGGTGCCGAGCCGGCCGCGGTGGCCACGCTCGGGAACAGACCCGCACCCAGAGCGGTTATGACCGCCCCGGCCGTGACGGCCGCGGCGGCTTTCCTGGTCATCTTCAACGTTGTGACGTCCTCCCCAAACCGGTCCGGCTCTTGGCCTTCCGGTAAACCAATGAAAGACAGGTGGACGACATTTGATCCAAGCGTGGACGGAAAAGATAGACCTTGACCGTGACATGGCTACGGCGCTATGCTCCGCGACCCACTATCAGCTGACGATCCGTCAACATCGTTGGCATTAAAGATGGCTGCTCGGTCGATCGCACCCGGACCGCCGCCCGACCAGGCCTCCGACCTGCGAGCTCGTGGGGTGGATCACAGCTTTCGGCGCGGGGCGCAAAACGTCTGGGCCCCCGGCGCGAACGCCGGGGGCCCAGATTGTGCGCTGTTATCTGTTAACTGTTACTACTTCGTCAGGTCCGGACCAGGCGAGGCCACCGCGGCCGGAGTGTCGGCGACCGCGGACTTCTCCTCGCCGCGGAAGGTGAACTTCGCTTCCTTGCCCTCGCCCTCGACGCCGACGACCACGATGTGGCCGGCCCGCAGCTCGCCGAAGAGGATCTTCTCGGAGAGGTGGTCCTCGATCTCGCGCTGGATGGTGCGGCGCAGCGGTCGGGCACCCAGCAGCGGGTCGTAGCCGCGCTTGGCGAGCAGCTTCTTGGCCTCGATGCTGAGCTCCAGGCCCATGTCGCGGTCCCGGAGGCGGCCGTCCACCTTGTCGATCATGAGGTCGACGATCTGGATGATGTCTTCCTCGGACAGCTGGTGGAACACCACGATGTCGTCGACGCGGTTCAGGAACTCGGGGCGGAAGTGCTGCTTGAGCTCCTCGCCGACCTTCGCCTTCATCCGCTCGTACCCGGTGGTCGAGTCACCCGTGGCCGCGAAGCCCAGGTTGAAGCCCTTGGAGATGTCCCGGGTGCCGAGGTTGGTCGTCATGATGATGACGGTGTTCTTGAAGTCGACCACGCGGCCCTGGGAGTCGGTCAGGCGACCGTCCTCCAGGATCTGCAGCAGCGAGTTGAAGATGTCCGGGTGGGCCTTCTCCACCTCGTCGAAGAGGACGACGGAGAACGGCTTGCGGCGGACCTTCTCGGTCAGCTGCCCGCCCTCCTCGTAGCCCACGTAGCCGGGGGGCGAACCGAAGAGCCGGGAGACGGTGTGCTTCTCCGAGAACTCGGACATGTCGAGCGAGATGAGCGCGTCCTCGTCGCCGAAGAGGAACTCGGCGAGCGTCTTGGACAGCTCGGTCTTACCGACGCCGGACGGGCCGGCGAAGATGAACGAGCCGCCGGGACGCTTCGGGTCCTTGAGGCCCGCGCGGGTGCGCCGGATGGCCTGGGAGAGCGCCTTGATGGCGTCCTTCTGGCCGATGACGCGCTTGTGCAGCTCGTCCTCCATGCGCAGCAGCCGCGAGGACTCCTCCTCGGTCAGCTTGAAGACCGGGATGCCGGTGGCGGTGGCCAGGACCTCGGCGATGAGCTCCTCGTCGACCTCCGCGACGACATCCATGTCGCCGGCCTTCCACTCCTTCTCGCGCTTGGCCTTGGCCTGCAGGAGCTGCTTCTCGTCGTCGCGCAGGGACGCGGCCTTCTCGAAGTCCTGCGCGTCGATCGCGCTCTCCTTCTCGCGGCGCACGTCGGCGATCTTCTCGTCGAACTCGCGCAGGTCCGGCGGCGCGGTCATCCGGCGGATGCGCATCCGGGAGCCGGCCTCGTCGATCAGGTCGATGGCCTTGTCCGGCAGGAAGCGGTCCGAGATGTAGCGGTCGGCCAGGGTGGCGGCGGCGACCAGGGCGGCGTCCGTGATGGAGACCCGGTGGTGGGCCTCGTAGCGGTCGCGCAGGCCCTTGAGGATCTCGATGGTGTGCGGCAGCGACGGCTCGGCGACCTGGATCGGCTGGAAGCGGCGCTCCAGCGCGGCGTCCTTCTCCAGGTGCTTGCGGTACTCGTCGAGCGTGGTGGCACCGATGGTCTGCAGCTCGCCGCGGGCCAGCATGGGCTTGAGGATGCTGGCGGCGTCGATGGCGCCCTCGGCGGCGCCCGCGCCGACCAGGGTGTGCAGCTCGTCGATGAACAGGATGATGTCGCCGCGGGTGCGGATCTCCTTGAGCACCTTCTTCAGGCGCTCCTCGAAGTCACCGCGGTAGCGCGAGCCGGCCACCAGGGCGCCCAGGTCCAGCGTGTAGAGCTGCTTGTCCTTGAGCGTCTCCGGGACCTCGCCCTTGACGATCGCCTGGGCCAGGCCCTCGACCACGGCCGTCTTGCCGACGCCGGGCTCACCGATCAGCACGGGGTTGTTCTTGGTGCGGCGGGACAGCACCTGCATGACCCGCTCGATCTCCTTCTCGCGCCCGATGACCGGGTCGAGCTTGGCCTCGCGGGCGGCCTGGGTGAGGTTGCGGCCGAACTGGTCCAGGACCAGCGAGGTCGACGGGGTGCCCTCGGCGGGCCCGCCGGCCGTGGCCGACTCCTTGCCGCCGCCGGTCTGGTAGCCGGAGAGCAGCTGGATGACCTGCTGGCGCACCCGGTTGAGGTCGGCCCCGAGCTTCACCAGGACCTGGGCGGCGACGCCCTCGCCCTCGCGGATCAGGCCGAGCAGGATGTGCTCGGTGCCGATGTAGTTGTGGCCGAGCTGCAGGGCCTCCCGGAGCGACAGCTCCAGGACCTTCTTGGCCCGGGGGGTGAAGGGGATGTGACCGGACGGGGCCTGCTGGCCCTGGCCGATGATCTCCTCGACCTGCTGGCGAACGGCCTCAAGAGAAATCCCGAGGCTCTCCAGGGCCTTAGCGGCGACACCCTCACCCTCGTGGATCAGACCCAGGAGGATGTGCTCGGTGCCGATGTAGTTGTGGTTGAGCATCCGGGCTTCTTCCTGAGCCAGGACGACAACCCGCCGCGCGCGGTCGGTGAACCTCTCGAACATCGTTTATCGCTCCTCAGAGCGGTCGGGCAGTTCGGGGTCGGTCCCCGCCCTGTCCTTCCGCATGCTAGTCCCGCTCAGCGGCGCGGCCCACGGATTCACTCCCCGGTACGGGAGCGAGATGCTGCGCGACCAGCCGACACCAATCCCAACCTGATGCTGGGAGACGGTGTTCCCACAGGTGGGCCGGATGCACCAGATACCGCTACGCCATCGGCGAACAACACCGGCCCGGGCGGATCCGGACGGTCTCCGGCGGGTCGCACGTACTGCCCCGGACGGTGCCCCTGGCGCCGTCCACCTGCATTCATACCCGGTATCGGGGCGGTTCTCGCGCAGTTTCCGCGGTGGCGGTGTTCGCCTGGCGAGAAGTCGGCCGGCGGTGACGGTGGGTCAGCTCCGACCGTCGGGGTCGGTAGGCCATCCCGGTGGTGTCGGCGTTACCGCTTCGCCCCTACAGCGTTGCACAGCTCGTGATTGTTCCGCCGCCCGATCCGGTGCTGCCCGGCCGGGTGCCCGAAGGGGCGCCCGTGCCCGGGGCCGCCGCCGTGTCCGCGGGGCCGGACGGACGGGTCGGGCGGGCCGGACGGGCATGCGCCGCAGGGCGCGGAGAAGATTCCTCCGCGCCCCGCGCATGTGCCAGGTACGCCTCGGGCGACCCCTGGAGCCCCGCACCCGCTCCGGCGGTCCGGCGTGGCCGGAATCAGGCCGCGTTGGCCTTGTCGTAGGCCTCGCGGACGGTGCTCGGCACCCGGCCGCGGTCGTTGACCTCCAGGCCCTGCTCCTTGGCCCACGCACGGATCTTGGCGGTGTCCGGCGCGCCGCCGGCCGGGCGCGGAGCCGTGCCGCGGCCCGGGCGGCGGGCGCCGGCGAGCCGGCCGCTCTGCTTGCGGCCCTTGTCCACGTAAGGCGCCAGCAGACCGCGCAGCTTGTCCGCGTTGGCGCTCTTCAGATCGATCTCGTAGGCAACGCCGTCGAGCGCGAACGTCACCGTCTCGTCCGCCGAACCGCCGTCGAGATCGTCTTCAAGAATGACCTGCACCCTCTGTGCCACGGGCTTCCCTTTCCGCTAAACGACCCATTGCCTAAGGAAAGGAAAGCGCCTTTCTCCGGAAAACACAAACCCCTGCCCGGGTCGGGAGCCGCTCACAGGTGCAGCAGCATGCGTGAGTTGCCCAGTGTGTTGGGCTTCACCCGCTCCAGGTCGAGGAACTCCGCGACACCTTCATCGTACGAGCGGAGAAGTTCTTCATAGACATCCGTAGCGATCGCCGCCGGGTCTGTCGTACCATCATCGGTTTCCTGGGCCTCGCCGATCTCGACGAAACCGTGTTTCGCGAAGAAGGGCACCTCGAACGTCAAGCAGAAAATCCGACGGACGCCGAGCCAGCGCGCGGTCTGCAGCAGCTTCTCCAGCAGGAGGTGTCCGACGCCGTGGCCGCGGCAGGACGGATCGACCGCGAGCGTGCGCACTTCGGCGAGGTCCTCCCACATCACGTGCAGTGCGCCGCAGGCCACGACCGCCCCGGTGTCGTCGCGTTCCGCGACCCAGAACTCCTGCACGGATTCGAACAGGGTGACGGTGGGCTTGTCGAGCAGAATGCCGTCGCGCGAGTAGGCGTCGATGAGCCCGCGCACTGCCCGCACGTCCGTGGTCCGCGCCCGGCGGATGGTGACCTCCATGGCGGGACGTTATCGTGCCGGCCCCGCCCCGGTCTCCCCGGTATCCGTCCCGGATTCCGCCGAGTCCGGCCCCACCGGATCGGGCGGGAACAGAGCGGCCACCCGCAACGCGTCGCGCAGCGCCTCCCGTTGCTCGGGTGACATCAGGCCGAAGAAGTGCACCAGGGCGGCCGCGGGATTGTCGCTGGTGGCCCAGGCGTCGTTCATCAGGGCCGCCGTGTACGCCTCGCGGGAGGAGACCGGTTCATATCGATAGGCCCGCCCGACGCGGTCCCGGCGCAGCCAGCCCTTTCTGTGCAGCTTGTCCAGGACGGTCATCACCGTGGTGTACGCGATTTCGCGTTCCGACCGCAGATCCAGGAGAACCTCGCGAACCGTGACCGGTCGGTTCCACTGCCACACCCGGGTCATGATGGCGTTCTCAAGTTCGCCGAGTTGCCGGACCATAGTGCGGCCAGGATAGGGAGTGAATGGGGCAAATCTTGTGAAGTGCCGCAAACCGGCGCGCCGCCACCCCCGGAATCGGGAATGACGGCGCGCCGGTGCTCGCGGCCGGTGACGGGGTCAGTCGACCGCGTCCTCCTTGGCCTTCTGGGCCCCGCCCTGGCTGCGGATGATGGCCCGCACCAGGAAGCCGAAGCCGATCGCCATGACCAGCGGCGGGACGATCGCGCTGACGTAGTCCATCAGGTCACTCCTCCTCGGTCTTGTCCGCCGCGGTGGCGGCGGACGCCTTGGGCTCCGGCTTCACGAGCGGGAAGAGCACGGTCTCCCGGATGTTCTTGCCGGTGAGCAGCATGATCAGGCGGTCCACCCCGAGGCCGAGGCCGCCGGTGGGCGGCATCGCGTACTCCAGGGCCCGCAGGAAGTCCTCGTCGACCTGCATCGCCTCGACATCGCCGCCGGCCGCCAGCAGGGACTGCGCGGTCAGCCGGGCGCGCTGCTCGACCGGGTCGACCAGCTCGGAGTAGGCGGTGCCGATCTCGGTGCCGAAGATGACCAGGTCCCACTTCTCGGCCACGCCCGCGATCGAGCGGTGCCGGCGGGTCAGCGGGGAGACCTCGGTCGGGTAGTCCTTGATGAAGGTCGGCGCGACGGCGTTCTCCTCCAGCAGGCGCTCGACCATCTCCAGCACGATCTGGCCGTGGCCCCAGTCCTTCTCGAACGGGATGCCGTGCTCGGTGGCCAGGCCGCGCAGCTCCTCCACCCCGGTCTCCGGGGTGACCTCGGTGCCCAGGTGCTTCGAGATGCCCGGGTAGACGCTCACCTCGGCCCACGGCTCGGCCAGGTCGATCTCGTGCTCGACGCCGTGCGGGTCCAGGCCCCGGATCACCGTGGTGCCCAGCGCGTCCCGGGCGGCGTTGATGATCGTCGCCCGGATCAGTTCGGCCTGGGTGTCGTAGTCGCCGTAGGCCTCGTAGGACTCCAGCGAGGTGAACTCGGGGTTGTGGGTGGAGTCCGCGCCCTCGTTGCGGAAGTTGCGGTTGATCTCGAAGACCTTCTCCGCGCCGCCGACCACCAGTCGCTTGAGGTACAGCTCGGGGGCGATGCGCATGAACAGGTCGATGTCGTACGCGTTGATGTGGGTCTTGAACGGACGCGCGTTGGCGCCGCCGTGCACCGGCTGCAGCATCGGGGTCTCGACCTCGATGTAGCCGCGCTCCTCGTAGGTGCGGCGGATCGAGCGGACCACCTTGCTGCGCAGGTGCAGGATCTCGCGGGCCTCGGGGTTGACGATCAGGTCGACGTACCGCTGGCGGACCCGGGCCTCCGGGTCGGTCAGGCCCTTGTGCTTGTCGGGCAGCGGGCGCAGGCACTTGGCGGTGAGCGCCCAGGCGTCCACCATCACCGACAGCTCGCCGCGGCGGGAGGTGATCACCTCGCCCTCGACGCCGACCTGGTCACCGAGGTCGATGTCGGACTTCCAGGCCGCCAGCCGCTCGGTGCCCAGCTTGTCCAGGGAGAGCATCACCTGGAGGTCGCCGCTGCCGTCGCGCAGGGTGGCGAAGCAGAGCTTGCCGCCGGTGCGGGAGAGGATCACCCGGCCGGTGATGCCGACCCGCTCGCCGGTCGCGATGTCCGGGGCGAGGTCCGGGTGCTTGGCCCGCAGGTCGGCGATGGTGCTGGTGCGGGGGAAGCCGACCGGGTACGGGTCGATGCCGGCCGCCCGGAGCCGGTCCAGCTTCTCGCGCCGGACGCGCATCTGCTCGGGGAGGTCGTCGGTCGCGGGGATGGGGCTCTGATCGCTCACCCCACCAGGGTAGCCAGCCCCGGAGCGGCGATCCGCCACGGGTTGGCCGTGCCGCGCGGCCGGCGGGCGGCGGCCGCCCGTCGCGTACGGCCGCGCGGAAGAGGGGGAGACCGTCGGAGCGGTCTCCCCCTCTTTCGCGGGCGGCCCGGTCAGCCGGTGCCGGTGGCCAGCTCCAGCTCCTCGGCGGCGGCGGGCGGCGCGGGCCGGACCGGGGGCTTGGGGCGACGGCCGAAGAGTTCGGCGGGGGTCGGCATCCGGTGGGGGCGGGGCGGGGTCCGGGGGGCGTCGGGCTGCTCTGCGCCGGGCTCGGTGCTGCTCATCGGGATCCGTCCTCCAACAGGGGTGGGGAGACTGCTCGGGGGTGCGGCGGGGCTCGGTACGGCGACGAGGTGGCGCTGACCGGTGGTGAGGGCGAGCCGTTCGCGGACGGCTGCCTCGGCCAGTGCGTGACAGCGCCCGGCCAGCCGCGAGCGGCGGGACCGCTCGTGCTGGCCGCACGGCTGACGGGTCAGGCCGCGCAGTGCGGTGAGGTCCTCGGGCCCGGGGAGGTAGCCGTCGGTCACCGCCTCCTCCAGGCGTTCCAGGTACCCGGCGGCGCTGCCGGGCAGCGCCGCCCGGTAGCGGCCGAGGTCGGCGAGCAGGAAGGCGCGCAGCCGGCCGCCCTCCTGGACGGCCTCGTCGATCGCCTCGGTCAGGCGCAGGGCGTCCTGGACGTCCTCCGCCCACAGCTCGGCGCCGGCGCCGGCGAACGGCAGCCGGTCCGGGACGTGGAGATGGGCGGGGACGGCGGGGTGCAGGGCTTGGGCGAGGGCGCGGCGCAGCACGCGGACTTCGTCGGCGCTGAAAGCCATGCCGCCGCGCGATCCGTGTGGCGTAGGCATGAGCTGACACTACGTGAGGAATATCCGATTTGTCGGTAACGTCGCGCCGATCCCCCACGTTTGGCCCGGTGAATGTCCGGTGGACGAAGGGCCCGGCCGCTCAGCGCCGCAGCGCCTCGGCCGGCTGGATCCGGGCCGCGCGCCAGGCCGGGTAGGCGCCGGCCAGCAGACCGGTGACCAGCCCGACCGCCGGGGCGGCGGCCACCGTCGCCGGGGCCACCACCGGGGTCCAGTCCCGGGCCAGCGCCACGCCGAGCACCGTCAGCACCCCCAGTGAGCTGCCGACGAGGCCGCCGAGCAGGCCCACGGACGCCGACTCGCAGAGGAACTGGCCGGTGATGTGGCGGCCCCGGGCGCCGAGCGCCCGGCGCAGGCCGATCTCGCCGGTCCGTTCCAGCACGGCGACCAGGGTGGTGTTGGCGATCCCGGCGGCCCCGATCACCAGGCAGATCCCGGCGAGCAGCAGGAAGAGCCGGTCGAGGTCGGAGGTGACGCCCGAGCGCAGGGTGCGCGGGTCCGGCGGCGGCAGCGCGGTGAAGCGCTCCGGGTGGGCCGGGTCCAGCGCGAGCGCGGCCTCGTCGGCGATCTGCCGGGCGGCGCCGATCCTGGTGGTGACCAGCATGCTCGCCCGGTCCTGGGTGGGCCCGCCCCAGAGCCGGGCGGCGGTCCCGCGCGGCACCACGACGGACAGCAGCAGGTCGGGCCCCCGGCGCGCGTCGTCGACGATGCCGATGACGGTGAACGGGCGGCCGGCCAGGAAGACGGCGGGCTGGGTGTCGAGCGTGCCGATCCCGAGCCGGGCGGCCAGGGCGGAACCGAGCACCGCCACCTGCCGGCCGGTGGTGTCGTGCCAGGCGTCGAAGGTCCGGCCCTGGGCCAGGTGCGGCTCGACCGCCGTCAGGAGACCGGCCGAGGCCGCCAGCACCGGGATCTGCTCGCCGCCGGCCGGCCGGCCCACCGGGGCGGCCCGGACCGACCCGGCGGGCAGGCGCACCGGCCAGTGGACGCCGGCCGCCTCGACGCCGTTCAACCGCCGGATCCGGTCGTCGGCGTCGGCGGGGAAGGAGAGCCCGGTGAGGTCCGGCCGCGGGCCGCCGGTGTCCCGGACGGTCACCTCGGTCGCGGTCAGCACGCTGAAGCGGGAGTCGATCTGGGAGGAGGCGGTGGCCGTCAGCCCGAGGACGGCGACGAAGGCGCCGACCCCGAGGACGGTGCCGAGGCCGGTCAGCGCCGAGCGGGCGGGCCGCTGGAGCACCCCGGCGAGGGCCTCGGCGAGCAGGTCCCGCAGCGGCAGCCGGGACGGCTCGACGACGCGGGCGCGGCGGCGGGACCTCATGGCGCGCCCACCTCCCGCAGCACCCCGTCGCGGATCGCCACCGTCCGCCGGCCGCGGGCGGCCACCTGCGGGTCATGGGTGATCAGCAGGACGGTCAGGCCCTGGGCGTGGAGCTCGTCCAGCAGGGCGAGGACGGACCGCGCGGTGACGGTGTCCAGATTGCCGGTCGGCTCGTCGCAGAGCAGCAGCGCGGGGCGCCCGACCAGCGCGCGGGCGATCGCGACCCGCTGCCGCTCACCGCCGGAGAGCCTGGTCGGCAGGGCGTCCGCCCGGTGGTCGAGGCCCACCCGGGCCAGCGCCTCGCGGGCCCGCGCCCGCCGTTCGGCGGCCGCCCGGCGGCCCCGCGCGGCGGTGTAGAGCAGGGCGAGGGCGACGTTCTCCGCCGCCGAGCGGTGCGGCAGCAGGTGGAAGGACTGGAAGACGAAGCCGATCCGGCGTCCGCGCAGCGCGGCGCGCTCGCCGTCCGGGAGCGGGCCGGTGTCGATGCCGTCCAGCAGGTACCGGCCGGTGGTGGGGGTGTCCAGCAGGCCGGCGATGTTGAGGAAGGTGGACTTGCCGGAGCCGGACGGGCCGGTCACGGTGACGTACTCGCCCGGGTCCACGGACAGGTCGCACGGGGTCAGCGCGACGACCGGGGGCGGCCCGGGGTAGGTCAGGCCGACCTGGCGGAACTCGACCAGGGGGGTGCTCACCGGGTGCTGTCCCGCACCCCGACGATCACCTGGTCGCCCGGTGCGAGCGTGTCCCCGCCCAGCGGGCGCACCTCCGTGCTGCCGCCGCCGACCATGCCCGGGGCCACCTCGACCCGGCGGCGCTCTCCGGCCCGGTACACCGTCACCACCGTCCGTCCGTCCGCCGTCGCGGAGACGGCGGAGAGCGGGACGACCAGCACCGGGCCGGAGGAGGAGGCGGCCCGGACGGTGAGGCGGACGTCCTGGCCGGCCAGCCGCGGGTCGAGCGGGGCGTCCGGTTCGACCACCAGCGGGTAGCCGGAGCGGTCCGCACCCGGCTGCCCGGCGCCGACGGTGCCCGTGCCGCCGGCCGGGGGGAGCCCGTCGCCGGGGGCGTCGGCCACCGAGGCCACCGTGGCGGTCGCGGTGGTCCCGGTCACCTCGGAGAGGATCTCCACCTGCTGGCCCGGGCGGACCAGGCCCTTGTCGGGGGCGGTCAGGCTGCCCCTGACGACCAGCGCCCCGGCCGAGACCGTCAGTACCGTGCCGGTGACCTCGCCGCCGACCCGGCCGGCGACGGTGGCCACCCGGGCCGGCAGGCCGGGGAGGAAGAGCAGCTCGGCGGCGGGGACCATCGGGCCGACGGCGGCCCGGACGTCGGTGGCCTTCCGCCGGATCCTGGCGAGGTCCTCGCCCGCGCGGGTCACCTGTTTGCGGGCCGTCTCGACGGCGGCGCGGGCGGTGTCCACCGGGTTCTCGCCGGCCGGGGCGGCGGTGTCCGGGGTGGGTGGCACGGTGGTCGGGGAGGCCGCGTCCTCGGCCTCCTGCCGGGCCCGCTGGGCGGCCAGCGCGTCGTCGAGCCGCTTCTGCGCGGCCTTCAGCGCGTCCTTGCCGTCCGCCAGGGCCCGCTCGCCGCCGGTCACCGCGTCCTGCGCGGCCGACACCTGGGCGTCCCCGTCCGGAGAGGCCGGCAGCGGGTCGTAGCCGTGCGCGGCGTAGAAGGCCGTCACCGCCGCCCCGGTGGCCGCGCCGTAGCGCCCCGCCGGGTCGCCGTCCGCGGCGAACCCGAGGGCCTTCAGGGCCTGTTGGAGCTGCTCGACGTCCTGTCCGGCGGCTCCCGGCCGGAGGTCCCGGTACACCGGGAGCTCGCCCCGGAGGGCGAACACCGGCCGCCCGGCCACCTCCAGCACCGACTGCCCGGCCGCGACCTGGTCGCCGGCCCGCACCGGCAGTTTGGTGACCACCGGTCGCGCGCCAGCCGGTCCGCCGCTCCCGGTCGGCGCCACCTCGACCGTGCGGCCGGCGCCGACCTGGCCGCGGAGCACCACCGAGTCGGTCAGCACGCGCCGCTCCACGACGGCGGTCAGGACGTCCGCCGGCGGTGGCGCGGTCTCGGCCGCCGCCTGCGCGGGGGACCTGATGACCAGGGAGGCCGCCAGCCCGGCGGTGGAGACGGCCGTCGCGGCCACCACGACCACCACCAGCAGCAGCCGGCGGCGCCGTCGCGGCCCGGGGCCGGCGGAGCCGGCGGGGTCGGCCCCCGGGTCGTCCGGAGCCGCTCCGGACCTCTCGACGTTCGACACGCCCCACCCTCGATCCGGCTGCCGGACCGCCCGGACGAGCGGCCCCCTACGGTTCGCCCGCCCCGTGCGTGACGGGGCGGCAGTGTGTCCGGCCGGGTGGACGGGCTCCCCGGGCGGGCCCGGTCCCGGCCCGCACCCCCCGGTGCCCATCGGCCTCCCCCGGCCGCCGGTCCGGCGCGTTGCCCGGCCCGGGGCGTGAAACTAACACAGCGCGGGGCCGCGTCGGCCGGGAACGCGAGAAGGGGACGGAAAGCGCGGCGCATGTCCCGCCCGGGGGGATCCGGTGCCCGCCGCAGGGGTGGCGGGCCCGGTGAAGTCCGGTGTCAGCTGGGCCGGTTGCGCTCGTACACCAGGCGCAGGCCGATCAGGGTCAGCCACGGCTCGTGGACGTCGATGGTGCCGGCCTCGCCGAGGACGAGCGGGGCCAGCCCCCCGGTGGCGATGACCTGGACGTCGTCCGGGTCCTTGGCGAGCTCCTTGGCCATCCGCTCGACCAGGCCGTCGACCTGGCCGGCGAAGCCGTAGAGGATGCCGGACTGCATGCCCTCGACGGTGTTCTTGCCGATCACGTTGCGGGGCCGGGCCAGCTCGATCTTGCGCAGCTGGGCGCCGCGCGCGCCGAGCGCCTCCACCGAGATCTCGATCCCGGGGGCGATCGCGCCGCCGACGTAGTCGCCGCGGGCGTTGATCGCGTCGAAGGTGGTGGCGGTGCCGAAGTCGACCACGATGCACGGGCCGCCGTACAGGTGGTTGGCGGCCAGCGCGTTGACGATCCGGTCGGCGCCGACCTCCTTGGGGTGGTCCATCAGGACGTGCACGCCCGTCTTCACCCCCGGCTCCACGATCACCGCGGGGACGTCGCCGTAGTAACGGCGCGTCACCTCGCGGAACTCGTGGAGCACGGAGGGGACGGACGAGCAGATCGCCAGGCCCTCCACCGCGGCCTCGTTGACCGCGGTGTGCGAGCCCATCAGGCCCTGCAGGAGCACCGCCAGCTCGTCGGCCGTGCGGCGCGGATCGGTGGAGATCCGCCAGTGCTCGACCACGTCCTCGCCGTCGAACAGGCCGAGCGTGGTCTGGGTGTTGCCGACGTCGATGGTGAGCAGCATGGGGTGCTTTCTGCGTGAGGGGTGATCAGAGGGTGATCAGGCGCGCAGATCCAGGCCGATGTCCAGGATCGGCGAGGAGTGCGTGAGCGCGCCCACGGCCAGGTAGTCGACCCCAGTCTGGGCGACCTCGCGCGCGCTGGCCAGGGTCAGTCCGCCGGACGCCTCCAGCCGGGCCCGCCCGGCCACCAGCTCGACGGCCTGCTTCAGCTGCGGCACGGTGAAGTTGTCCAGCAGGACGAGGTCGGCCCCGGCCTCCAGGACCGGCGGGATCTGCTCCAGGGTGTCCACCTCGACCTCGACCGGCAGGTCGGGGTAGGCGGCCCGGACGGCCCGGAACGCCTCGGCGACGCCGCCGGCCGCGATCACGTGGTTGTCCTTGACCAGGGCCGCGTCGGAGAGCGCCATCCGGTGGTTGGCGCCGCCGCCGCAGCGGACCGCGTACTTCTGCAGGGCCCGCAGGCCCGGGGTGGTCTTGCGGGTGTCACGGACCACCGCGCCGGTGCCCTCCAGGGCGTCCGCCCAGGCGCGGGTCGCGGTGGCGATGCCGGACAGGTGGCAGAGCAGGTTGAGCGCGCTGCGCTCGGCGGTCAGCAGGTCACGGGTGCGGCTGCGGACGGAGAGCAGCACCTGGCCGGCCTCGACCCGGTCACCGTCCTGGACGTGCCGCTCGACCTCGAACTCCTCCTCGCAGACCAGCGAGACGACCGCCTCGGCGATCCGCAGACCGGCCACCACACCGGCCTCGCGGGCGGTGAAGTCGGCGGTGGCGACGGCGTCGGCGGGCACGGTGGCGACGGAGGTGACGTCCTCGCCGCCGGCCAGGTCCTCGGCCAGCGCCAGGGTGGCGATGTCCTCGACCTCGATCGGGTCGAGGCCGGCCTCCTCCAGCAGCTCGGCGAGCTGGGGGTCCAGGCCGGTCTCGTAGCCGTCGCCGTCCCCGCACGCGCAGCCGTCGCCGCAGCCACCGGCCATCGGGAGTTCCTCGTGGGAGTGGGTCATGGTTACTGCTCCTCAGGGGTGCTGACAGGATCGCCGGAGGCGGTGAGGGTAAGGATCAGATGGCGCTGCCAGTGGGCGTCGTCCCGCTCGGGGAAGTCCTCGCGCCAGTGGCAGCCGCGGGTCTCGGCACGCTGCGCGGCGGCCGCCACCAGCGCGGTGGCGACCAGCAGCAGGTTGGCGGCCTCCCAGGTCTCCACCCGGGGGTCGGCCGGCTTCTCCTCGACGACGTGCGCGACCGCCTGCTCGGCGAGCAGGGTGAGCCCGGCGGCCGCGTCGGCCATCGACGCGGCCGAGCGCAGCACACCGGCCCCGCGCGACATCAGCCGCTGGACCTCGGCGCGCGCCTCGGGCGCGGGCAGCGGCACCGGGTGGGCGGCGCGCGCGGCGGCGACGTCCACCGAACGCTCGGGCAGGTCGTCCGCGCGGTGCCGGGCGGTCAGGTCGGCGGCGATCCGCTCGGCGAAGACCAAGCCCTCCAGCAGCGAGTTGGAGGCCAGTCGGTTGGCGCCGTGCACCCCGGTGCAGGCCACCTCGCCGCAGGCGTACAGGCCGGGGACGGTGGTGCGGCCGGAGAGGTCGGTGCGGACGCCGCCGGAGGCGTAGTGCGCGGCCGGGGCGACCGGGATCGGCTCGGTGACCGGGTCGATGCCGTGCGCCCGGCAGGAGGCGAGGATGGTCGGGAACCGCTGCTCCCACATCTCGGCGCCGAAGTGCCGCCCGTCCAGGTACATGTGCTCGGTGCCCCGGAGCTGCATCTGCCGGGTGATGGCCTTGGCGACGATGTCGCGCGGGGCCAGCTCGGCCAGTTCGTGCTGCCCGAGCATGAAGCGGGTGCCGGTCGCGTCGACCAGGTGCGCGCCCTCGCCGCGGACCGCCTCGGAGACCAGCGGCTGCTGGCCCTCGGCCTCCGGGCCGAGCCACAGCACCGTCGGGTGGAACTGGACGAACTCCAGGTCGGTGACCTCGGCCCCGGCCCGCAGTGCGAGCGCCACGCCGTCACCGGTGGAGACCGCCGGATTGGTGGTGGCGGAGAAGACCTGGCCCATGCCGCCGGTGGCCAGGACCACCGCGCGGGCCCGGATGGCCCCGACGCCGTCGCGCTGGCCCTCGCCCATCACGTGCAGGGTGAGGCCGGCGGCGTGCCCGGCGGCGTCGGTGAGCAGGTCCAGGACGAGGGCGTGCTCGATCAGCTCCAGGCCCGGGTCGGACCGGACGGCGGTGACCAGGGCGCGCGATATCTCGGCGCCGGTGGCGTCCCCGCCGGCGTGCGCGATCCGGCGGCGGTGGTGGCCGCCCTCGCGGGTGAGCAGGATCTCGCCGTCGTCGCCGCGGTCGAACGCGGCGCCGGTGGCGATCAGGTGGCGGACGGCCTCCGGACCCTCGGTCACGAGGGTGCGCACGGCCTCCTCGTCGCAGAGCCCGGCGCCGGCCACCAGGGTGTCGTCCAGGTGCTGCTCGGGGGTGTCACCCTCGCCCAGGGCGGCGGCGATGCCGCCCTGGGCCCAGCGGGTGGAACCGTCGTCGAGCATCGCCTTGGTGACCACCACGGCCCGCAGGCCGGCTTCGCGGACGTTGAGGGCGACGGTGAGGCCGGCCACGCCGGAGCCGACCACGACGACGTCGGTGGTGGTCGTCCAGCCGGGGGCGGGGGCGGTGAGGCGGTGCGTGGCGGGCATGGCGTTCAGTGGCTCCTTCAGCGCGCGGCGGTCGGGGCCGCGCCGTTGCCGTCACCGTACGCCGCGTCGCCGCGCAGCAGTCCGGTGCCCTCCCCGGCCTCGGCGGGGTCGCCGCCCAGGCCGGTGATCCGGTTGTCGGCGTCCACGAAGACCACCTTCGGCAGGTAGCCCTTGGCCTCGGCGGTGTCCATCTGCCCGTAGGCGATGAGTATGACGAGGTCGCCGGGGTGGACCAGGCGCGCGGCGGCGCCGTTGATGCCGATCACGCCGGTGCCGCGCGGGCCGGCGATGGTGTAGGTCTCCAGCCGGGCGCCGTTGTTGATGTCGACGATGTGGACCAGCTCGCCGGGGAGCAGGTCGGCGGCGTCGAGCAGGTCCTCGTCCACCGTGACGGAGCCGACGTAGTGCAGGTCGGCCTGGGTCACGGTGGCCCGGTGGATCTTGGACTTGAGCATGGTGCGGAGCATGGGGTCACGCCTCCAATGAGTGCATGCCTGAGGGGAAGTGCTTCCGGACGGTCCTGCGGATGGTGCCGGTGCCTGGCGGGGGGCCGGGCTCGCCGGTCCTCTGCCTGGCGGCGGATTCTGTGCTCGCCGGTCCTCTGCCTGGCGGCAGATTCTGTGCTCGCCGGTCCTCTGCCTAGCGGCAGATTCTGTGCTCGCCGGTCCTCTGCCTAGCGGCAGATGACGTGGACGTTGTCGATCAGGCGGGTGGAGCCCACCTTCGCGGCGACGGCCAGCACGGCCTCGCCCTGGAAGTCGTCCGCCACCTCGGTGAAGTCGTGCGGGTCGATCAGGGCGAGGTAGTCAAGGGCGACGCCTTCGGCGCCGGGGGCCTCGATCGAGGCGGCGAGGGCGGCCGCGGCGGCCTCGCGCACGGCCTTCGGCCCCTGGGCGGCCACGTCGCGGCCGGCGAACAGGGCCTTGGACAGCGCGAGCGCGCGCTCGCGCTCCTCGGCGGACAGGAAGCGGTTGCGGGAGGAGAGCGCCAGCCCGTCCTCCTCGCGGGCGGTCGGCACCCCGACGATCTCGACGTCGAAGTCCAGGTCGGCCACCATCCGCTGGATGATCGCCAGCTGCTGGGCGTCCTTCTCGCCGAAGAAGGCGAAGTCCGGGTCGGTGATGTGCAGCAGCTTGGCCACCACGGTCAGCACCCCGTCGAAGTGACCGGGCCGGGTGGTGCCCTCGAAGCGCTCGCCCATCGGGCCGGCCGCCAGGCGCACCTGCGGCTCGCCGTTCGGGTAGACCTCCTCGACGGACGGCGCGAAGACGACGTCGGCGCCGTTCTCCTCGGCCAGCCGCACGTCCGCGTCCAGGTCGCGGGGGTAGCGGTCGAGGTCCTCGCCGGCGCCGAACTGCAGCGGGTTGACGAAGACGGTGACGGCGACCCGCCCCTCCCGGCCGACCTGCTTGCGGGCGGCCCGGATGAGCGCGGCATGACCCTCGTGCAGGGCGCCCATGGTCATCACGACCGCGTTGTCCACCGGCTGCTCGTCCGGCCAGAAGGCCGCCTCGAAGTCGGTGACGGTCCGGGTCACGACGGCCCGGTGGACCTTCGGCGCCCGCTGGGCCTTGCCGGGCTGCTTGCCGCGTGCCATCAGTGGTTCTCCTCGTTCAGTACGTCCAGCAGCGCCGCCGCCGACGCTTCGTCGATCGTCCCGTGGGCCAGCGCCCGCTGGGCGGTGGCGCGGGCCATCGCCCGGTAGGCGGCAGGGATGTCCGGGGACACCGTACTGAGCTGCGCCAGGTGGCGCCGAACGGTGCCCGCGTCGCCCCGGGCGACCGGGCCGGTGAGGGCGGCGTCGCCGGAGCGCAGGCTGTTGTCCAGGGCGGCGCCCAGCAGCGGGCCGAGCAGTCGGCCGGGCTCGGCGACGCCGGCCGTGCGCAGCAGCTCCGACGCCTGGGCGACCAGGGTGACCAGGTGGTTGGCGCCGTGCGCGAGGGCCGTGTGGTAGAGCGGACGGACCCCCTCCGGCACCCACTCGGGATCGCCGCCCATCTCCACCACCAGGGCTTCGGCGACCGGGCGCAGCTCGTCGGGGGCGGTGACCCCGAACGGGCAGCCGGCCAGCCGGGCGAGGTCGACCGGGGTGCCGGTGAAGGTCATCGCGGGGTGCAGTGCCAGCGGCAGCGCCCCGGCCCGGGTGGCGGGTTCCAGGACGGCGACGCCGTGCGCGCCCGAGGTGTGCACGACCAGCTGGCCGGGGCGCACCGAGCCGGTCGCGACGAGGCCGGCCACCAGGTCGGTCAGCGCGTCGTCGGGGACGGTGAGCAGCACCAGGTCGGCGGCGGCGAGCACCTGCGGCGGGGAGACGATCCGGACGCCCGGCAGGAGCTGCTCGGCGCGGCGGCGGGAGGCGGCGGACACCCCGGAGGCGGCGACCACCCGGTGCCCGGCGAGCTGCAGGGCGGCGCCCAGGGCCGGGCCGACCCGGCCGGTGCCGACCACCCCGACGGTGAGGCGCGCCGGGCGGTTGCCCGGGTCCGCCGGATCGCCGAAACCGTCGGCGGGCGGGGAGGGGGCGGCGCTGTCGGAGCCACTCACGCGGCCACCTCCGGGCCGGTTCCGGGCCGGGGGCGGTCCCGGCGCTCGGCGGGGGCAGTCGCCATGGCGCACCTCTCGACGGTGAGCCCGGTTCGCTCGCTCACGGCTGGGCCCTGGTCCTCACTCTTACCGTTCCGGTCCTCGGCGGGTACCGGACGCACCGGCCCATTCTACGGCCGGGGCCGGTCCGGCCCTCATCCCCCGCAGGGCCCGGACCGGCCGTTCCGCACGGCCCGGGAGGCGCCCCCGGCCGGGCCGGTCCCCGGAGCCCCCGGCTAGTCCGCCGCGCCGGCCCGGATCAGGCCCGCCTCGTAGGCGAGCACCACGGCCTGGACCCGGTCGCGGAGGTTGAGCTTGGCCAGGATCCGGCCGACGTGGGTCTTCACGGTGGCCTCGGAGAGGACCAGCCGGGCGGCGATCTCGCCGTTCGAGAGGCCCTGGGCGACCAGCAGGAACACCTCGCGCTCGCGCTCGGTGAGCGGGCCGAGGGTGTTCGGGCCGGGCGCGCTCGCGGCGGTGGGCAGCACCTCGGCGAACCGGTCGATCATGCGGCGGGTGGTGGTCGGCGCGACCACGGCGTCGCCGCCGTGCACCGCGCGGATCGCGGCCACCAGCTCGGTCGGCGGCACGTCCTTGAGCAGGAACCCGCTGGCGCCGGCCTTGAGTGCGGCGAAGGCGTACTCGTCGAGGTCGAAGGTGGTCAGGATGAGGACGTGCGGGGCGTCGGCCAGCGGGCTGCCGTCCTCGGCGAGGCAGATCCGGCGGGTGGCCTGCACCCCGTCGAGGCGGGGCATCCGGACGTCCATCAGGATCACGTCCACCCGTGTGTGCCGCAGCTTCTCCAGGGCCTGCGCGCCGTCGCCGGCCTCGGCGACGATCTCGATGTCGCCCTGGGACTGCAGGATCATCCGGAAGCCGGTGCGCAGCAGCTCCTGGTCGTCGACGAGCATCACGCGGATGGTCAAGGTGGTCTCCTGGTTCGTGGGCGGCAACGTGGTCAGTGTGCTGCCTTGAGCGGCAGGACGGCGCGGATCCGGAAGCCGCCGCCGGGGCGCGGCCCGACGTCCAGGCTGCCGCTGACCATGCCGACCCGCTCGCGCATCCCGATCAGGCCGTGGCCCTGGCCGTCCGTCCCGCCGGAGGTCAGCTGCTCGTCGGTCGAGCCGCGGCCGTCGTCCTCGATCAGGACGGCCAGCTCGCGGTCGCCGAAGTCGACCGCGACCCGGGCGTGCACGTCGGGGCCGCCGTGCTTGCGCACGTTGGTCAGCGCTTCCTGGACGATCCGGTAGACGGTCAGCTCGACGCCGCGCGGCAGCTCGCGCGGGTCGCCCGAGGTGGCGAAGTCGACCTGGAGGCCGGCGGTGCGGACCTGCTCCAGCAGGTCGGGCAGCTCCTCGACGCCGGGCTGCGGCACGTACTCCTCGGCGGTGTCCGCGGTGCGCAGCACGCCCAGCAGCCGGCGCATCTCGACGAGGGCCTGTCGTCCGGTCGAGGCGATCGTGCCGAGCGCCTCCTTGGCCTGCTGGGGCGAGTTGTCCAGCACGTACGCGGCGCCGTCGGCCTGGACGATCATGACCGACACGTTGTGCGCGACCACGTCGTGCAGCTCACGGGCGATCCGGGCGCGCTCGGCGGCGACCGCCACCTTGGCCTGGGCGTCGCGCTCGCGCTCCAGCCGGGCGGCGCGGTCCTCCAGCTCGACCAGGTAGGCGCGGCGCACCCGGGTGAGCCGGCCCCACGCCCAGCACAGGATGAACGGGCTGGTCATCAGCCCCATGATGAGGAGGGTTTCGCCGACGCCGTAGGGGTGGAAGGTCGTCGTGCTGGTCTCCCGGTGGTACTGGCTCTTGAGCAGCCCCTGCTCCCAGAACACCAGCGGCCCGGCGGACAGGCCGGCGGCGAGCGCCAGCCGGGAGATCCAGGCGGAGCCGAAGGCGGCCCCGGTGTACGCGAAGACCAGGTAGGCGATGCTGGAGCCGCCCGGGTCGACGTCGAGCGCGACCTGGGTCAGCCCCACCACGACGGCGGCGGCCACCGTGAGGTCGGGCAGGCGCCGCCGGAAGACCATCAGCAGCGGCAGGACGACCGCGACCACGAGTTGGACGGTCTCCTGCCAGCCGCCCTGGCCGGCGTCGTTGGGGAGCAGGCCGAAGAACAGCACGATCGCCGCCCAGGCGGAGTCGACCACCATGGGGTGACGGCGGAGCCAGGCGTTGAGTCGTTGCACGTCTCAAGCGTAGGCAGTCGCGGAGCGTGGTCGGGTCCGCCGGGAGGGCGATCCGCTCTACTCCCTAGGTCGGAGAACCCCCGGCTCCGGTTGGGAGGGTCGGCCCGCGGCCGGGTAGCGTCCCGCGGCATGAGTTGGATGCGGTGGCGGCCCGCCATGGAAGAGGCCCTCTACGCCCCGGAGGGCGGCTTCTACCGCAGGCCGGAGGGCCCGGCCGGGCACTTCCGCACCTCCGTGCACGCCTCCCCGCTGTTCGCCCGCGCGGTCGCCCGCCTGCTGCTGGACGTGGACGCGGCGCTTGGCCGTCCGGAGGAGCTGGCCTTCGTGGACGTCGGGGCCGGTCGCGGTGAGTTGCTGGCCGGGGTGCTGGCCGAGCTGCCGGACCGGGTGCTGGCCCGGCTGCGGCCCTACGGGGTGGAGATCGCGGCGGGCCGCCCGGCCGGACTGCCGTCCACAGCCCTGTGGACGGACGAGGTGCCGCGCGGCGTCAGCGGCCTGCTGTTCGCCAACGAGTGGCTGGACAACGTGCCGCTGGACCTCGCGGAGGTGGACGGGGACGGGGTGCTGCGCTACGTCGAGGTGGACACCGCGACCGGCGAGGAGCGGCTCGGCGGCGCGGTGGACGAGGCCGACGCGGCGTGGGCCGCGCGCTGGTGGCCGGCCCCGGAGCCCGGGGACGTGGTGGAGTTCGGCACCCCCCGTGACGCCCGCTGGGCCTCGGCCGTCGCGGGGATCGAGCGCGGCCTCGCGGTGACGGCGGACTACGGGCACACCGCCGGGAGCCGCCCGGTCCTGCCCACCCTGACCGGCTTCCGGGCGGGCCGTGAGGTGCGCCCGGTACCGGACGGCTCCTGCGACCTCACCGCGCACGTGGCGCTGGACGCGGTGGCCGCGCCCGCCCTCCACAGCCTGTGGACAACCCAGCGGGAGGCGCTCCGGGCGCTCGGAGTGAGCGGGGCCCGCCCGCCGCTGGCGCTGGCCTCCACCGACCCGGTGGCCTACCTGCGGGCGCTCGGCGGCGCCGGGGAGGGCGCCGAGCTGACCGACCCGGCGGGCCTGGGCGCGTTCGGCTGGCTCGCGCAGGCCGTCCGCATGTCGGTACCGGAGAGCCTCGCCGGCCTCGGGGGATGGCAGACTCTCGGGTCATGAGGGAGACCACGGTCGGCATCGGGGCGGGAGCCGAGAACTTCACCGGCGAGGCGGGGAGTACCGACATGGTGCTCAACATCGGCCCGCAGCACCCCGCGACCCACGGTGTGCTGCGGCTGAAGCTGGTGCTGGACGGCGAGCGGATCGTCACCGCGGAGCCGGTGATCGGCTACATGCACCGCGGCGCGGAGAAGCTCTTCGAAGCCCGCGACTACCGGCAGATCATCATGCTGGCGAACCGGCACGACTGGCTCTCCGCGTTCGCCAACGAGCTGGGCGTGGTGCTCGGCGTCGAGCGGATGCTCGGCATGGAGGTGCCCGAGCGCGCGGTCTGGATCCGCACCATGCTCGCGGAGCTGAACCGCGTCCTCAACCACCTGATGTTCCTCGGCTCCTACCCGCTGGAGCTGGGCGGGATCACCCCGATCTTCCACGCCTTCACCGGCCGCGAGGACCTCCAGCACGTGCTGGAGGAGGCCTCCGGCGGCCGGATGCACTACATGTTCAACCGGGTCGGCGGCCTCAAGGAGGACGTGCCGGCCGGTTGGCTCGGCCGGGTCCGGGCGGCGGTCGCCACCGTCCGCTCGCAGCTGCCGGTCTTCGAGGAACTCGTCCTCGGCAACGAGATCTTCCGGGCCCGCACCGCCGGCGTCGGCGTGCTCGGCAAGGCGCACGCCGAGGCGTACGGGGTCAGCGGTCCGATCGCGCGGGCCAGCGGGCTCGACTTCGACCTGCGCCGCGACGAGCCCTACCTGGCGTACGGCTCGGACGAGCTGCGCGAGGTGCTGACCGTGGTCACCCGCGAGGAGGGCGACTGCCTGGCCCGGTTCGAGTGCCTGCTGGAGCAGACGGTCAACTCGCTGGACCTCGCGGACGCCTGCCTGGACAAGCTCGCCACGCTGGCGCCCGGCCCGGTCAACCTGAGGCTGCCCAAGGTGCTCAAGGCCCCCGAGGGCAGCACCTACGCCTGGACGGAGAACCCGCTCGGCGTCAACGGCTACTACCTGGTCTCGCGCGGCGACAAGACGCCGTGGCGGCTGAAGCTGCGCTCGGCGTCCTTCAACAACATCCAGGCGCTCACCGAGTTGCTGCCCGGCACCCTGGTCGCCGACATGGTGGCCATCCTGGGCTCGATGTTCTTCGTCGTCGGCGACATCGACAAGTAGCCGCGCCCGGGGCGGGCGGCGGCGCCCGGGTGCGCGGTGCCCGGGGTGCGCGGCGCCGCCCCGGCGGGTGGCGCGGGGCGGCGGCGACGCGGGCGGGGGACTACTTCCTGCCGGTCTTCTTCGCCGGGTCGGCCGGGTGCGGGGCCACCTTGCGGTCGCCCTTGGTGGCGATCCGCTGCTCGCAGAGGCCGGCCAGCACCTGGTACCCGGCCGGGCCCATCAACTCGGTCAGTTCGGGGCGGTAGCTGATGTACACCGGGTCCGGGCCGGTGTGCGCGTCCGGGCTGCCGGTGCACCACCAGTGCAGGTCGTGGCCGCCCGGGCCCCAGCCCCGCCGGTCGTACTCGCCGATGGTGACCTGGAGGTAGCGGGTGTCGTCCGGGCGGTCGATCCAGTCGTAGGTGCGGCGCACCGGGAGCTGCCAGCAGACGTCCGGCTTGGTCTCCAGCGGCTCCTTGCCCTCCTTGAGCGCGAGGGTGTGCAGGGCGCAGCCGGCGCCGCCGGGGAAGCCGGGGCTGTTGAGGAACAGGCAGGCGCCGTTGACCCGCCGGGTCTGCCGGTCGCCGTCCTCGTCGAACATGGTGATGCCGCCGTCGAGTCTGATCCGGCCCTTGGCGTCGGTGCCGTGCGCGAAGTTCTCCCAGATCTCGGGCGTCAGCCGGGCCGCGTGGCCGGCCACGCGCTGCTCGTCGTCCTCGTCCGAGTAGTGGGCCCCGAGCGTGCAGCAGCCGTCCGACTCGCCCCGGCCCTCGCGGATGCCCTGGCAGCCCCGGCCGAAGATGCACGTCCAGCGGGAGGTCAGCCAGGTGAGGTCGCAGCGGAAGACCTGCTCCTCGTCGTCGGGGTCGGCGAACTCGACCCAGGCGCGCGGGAAGTCGAGCGGGACCTCGGGGCGCGGGGCGTCGAGCGGGACCTCGGCGCGCAGGGTCGGCATCGCGAGGTCGACCGGGGTCGCGCCGGCCTTGGGCTTCTTCTTGGACGTCTCTGCTGCTGCCACCCGGCAAGGGTAGAGCCTTCACGGCGGTGCGAACCGCCCGTGGCCGGGGCATTTGCGGTGATTTCGTCGCGCGGTGGCCGACGACGCCGCCGCCGGACGGGGTGAAGGCGGGGTGAAGAGGTCATCGGCGTGCTGCGGCCCGGCCCGGTGGCACCCCTAGGATGGCGGCCGGTCCGCTACGGGGAGGTACGGGGATGGCCAGCGGCAGCAGCAGCGGTGACGCCGGGAGCGGCAGGTTCGCCCTCAAGCCGTGGGAACTGCACGGCGAGGGGCGGGAGTTCGAGAAGATCTCGGAGGACTTCGGGAAGGCCGCCGCCGGTCTGGAGCAGTCCCTCACCGCGCTCGGCAGCCCCTGGGGGCTGGACCGGCCGGGCAGCGGGTTCGCGGCCGTCTACCAGGGCGCGCGCGGTGGGCTGCTCGGCGGCCTGCGCGGGCTGGCCGGGCAGCTGGGGCAGGTCGGATCCGGGCTGCACACCATGGCGGAGCGGACGGTCGACGCCGAGACGACGGCCGCCGCGGGCTTCGGCGGCGGCCCGGGCAAAGGCGGGCCCGGCGGCCCGGCGGCGGGCGGGAATCCCGGGACGCCGGCCGCAACCCCGGGGGCCCCGACCACCGTCCCCAAGGACAGGTCGGCCTGACGGTCCGGCGGTCCGGCGGGTGGGGCCGTAAGCGGTGGGCCGCACGCCGGTGGGCCGCCCGTCCGGGGCCGCGGGTTCAGGGTCGCGCTGCGGGGCCGCCCGTCCGGGGCCCGGCCCGTCGGCGGCCGCGTTCCAGGCCGCACGTCGCGGTCCGCACGTCGAACGTCCGTACGTCGAAGGGGGAGGCGCATGTCCCGGAAGCTGCCCGAGGAGCTGGCGCCGGTGCTGGCCAGGACCGGCCACCGGTGGCCGCAGGCCGACGAGGACGGACTGCGCAGGGCGGCCGGCCTCTGGCGCGACTTCGGCACCGAGGCCGAACGCCTCGGCAAGCGCGGCGGGGACTCCGCCAAGCGCGTCACCGGGGAGAACTCCGGCCGCGCCGTGGAGGCCTTCGGCGAGTACTGGCGGGCGTTCAGCGGCGGCGGCAAGGGCCATCTGGACGACGCGCACACCGCCACCACCCTGGTGGCCGGCGCCTTCGACACGGCCGCCCGGGCCGTGGACAGCTGCAAGGCCGAGCTCGTCGCCACCCTGACCGAGCTGGCGGCCGAACTGCGGAAGGCCGACGAACAGGCGGCCCGGGCCAAGGCCGCGGCGGCCGGGGTCGCCACCGCCGCCCGCACCGGCGAGGCGGCGCCCGGCGGGGTCTTCGGCGGTCTGCGGCAGACCCTCGGCACGGTGGCCGGCGGTGTCCGGGACGCCGCCACCGAGCAGGTCGCCGAGGCCATGGCGGCGATCGCGGTCGAGAGCGCCGGGCTGAAGATCGGCGGCCTGCTGGACGAACTCGGCCGGGCCATGAAGGACGGGCTGAACGGCACGCTCAAGGAGCCCGCCGTGGTCGCGCTGCTGCGCCTCGCGCCGGGCGGCGGGACCAGGGTGCGGCCGGCGTCGTTCACCGGTGGTGCGTTCGACCCGGTCGCCGCCGGGCTGCCCGCCGCGCTCGCCGAGCCGGGCGTGCTGGGGGCGGACGGCACGGGCCTGGCGGTGGTGCTGGGTCAGGACGGCAGGCCCGTGGTCGGGGTGCCGGGTCTGGTGGTCAAGCTCGACGCGGCCGGCCGGCCGGTGCTGGACGAGCACGGCGACCCGGTCATCGTCCGGGCGGACGGCACCCCGGTGGCGGACGCGAGCGGGCTGCTCGTCGTCGCGGGGCCGGACGGCAAGCCCCTGGTCGGGGTCGAGGACCTCACCGTGGAGCTGGACGAGCAGGGGCGGCCGGTGCTCGGCGAGGACGGCCGGCCGGTGCTGACCGACCAGAACGGCAAGGAGGTCCGCGGCGTGCCGCTGGCCGACCTCGCGGCGGGCGCCGGAAGGAACGGCCACGGGCTGGACGGCAGGCCGGGCGGCCCGCTCGCCGACGGGCCGGGCGCCGTACTGCCGGGCGTGCCCGGGGCGCCCGGCGTGCCCGGGGCCGGGGTTCCCGGGGTCGGGCCGGACGACGTGGTCGTGACGGCGGGCCCGGATGCCGGCGGGCACCCCCGGCCGGACGGGGCGGCGGGCCGTCCGGAGGCGGACGGGTCCGGTGGCGTCGGGCCGGTGCGGGCCGCGGTGGCGGCCGGTGGTGGTGGTGACTGGGCGCCGGCCGGCCACCCGGACGGCGCGGGCCGTCCGGCGGCCCCGGCACACCCCGGCGGTGGTGGCCCGATCGGCTCCGCCGGTCCGGCCGACGACGACTACCACCTGCCGCCCGCGGCCCCGGCCGCGCACCCCGGGGGCGGGGGCGCCCCGGTGACGGTACGGACCGACTCGGTGCTCGCGCCGCCCGCCCCGTCCGGTCCGGCCGCACCCGCGCACTACCCGTCGGCGCCGGACGGCCCGTCCGGCGGTGGCGCCCAGGGCAGTTTGTACGGCAGCTCCTACGGCGGCTCGTACAGCGTGCCGGTGGCGGCCGGGCCGACCGGTCCGGGCCCGTTCGCGGGTACCCCCGGCAGCTCCTACGGCGGGCCGGTGGCGGCCGGGCACGGGCCGGCGCCGTTCGGCAGCGGGGTCGGTGCCGGTGCGTCGGCGGGGGCCGCCCACCCCGGTGCGGCGGTCCCGGCCGGGCCCGTCGGCCCGGTCGTCGTCCCCGGCCCGGGTGCTCCGGCGGCGGGTGTCCCGGCGGCCGGTGTTCCGGCGGCCGGTGCGCCGGGCACGCCCGGGGTACCCGGCAGCGCCTCCCCCGGACAGCACGCCCCGGCCGAGGCCCGCCCGGGTGTCGGCGCGGGTCTCGGCGCCGGCGGTCCGCGGGGGGCCACCGGCACCCCGCACCCCGTCACCGCGCCCGTCACCGTGCCCGTCCCGCAGCCGACGGTCCCGCTGCCCGTCGGTGCCGGCCGCCCCGAAGGCCACCCGGACGACCACCGGCGCCGCCCCGACGCCTCCCCGGCCGAGGGCGGGCACGGTCTCGCCTGGGCCGCCGTCCCGGTCGCCACCGCGCACGCCATGGCGCTCCAGCTCGCCCGGCGGGCCCTGCTCGGCAGCGGCCCCGAGGAGCACCAGGTCCGGCTGCGGACCATCGCCGACAGCCGCCCGTACGGCCTGCCCGGCGGGCTGGCGCCGGTCGACCCCGAGCACCGGCGCGAGGTCGAACGCCGGGTGCCCCGGAACGGCGACGGCCTGCCCGTGCGCCACCCCGACCCGGCGGCCGGCGGCTGGACGGAGGTCGTCAACGCCACCGGCCCGCAGGCCCCGGGCCGGGCCAACAACAGCCTGGAGATCGCGCTCTCCGCCGTCGACACCTTCACCGGCCGGCCGACCTGCGCCGCGCCGCGCGTCCCCACCGAGGGCGACGCCGGCGAGCGCGGCGGCCGCGACCGCGCCGAGCGCGAACTCGGCGCGCCGTTCCGTGACCTCGGCGACGGCGGTCCGGCCTTCGGCCGCCTGGCCGGCGAACTGCGGCGGGCCGGTCACGGCTCCCAGGCCGTCCTGCTCACCCTGGACGGCTTCGGCCGCCCGCACGCCTGGAACGCCGTCAACCACCGGGACACCGTGACCTACCTCGACCACCAGGTCGGCCGTCGGGGGGCCGAGCCCCTGCACGACGGGGGTCACGGCCTCTGGGCCATCGCCCTCGGTCCGGACGGCCGCCCGCTCGACCTCGGTGCCCGCCGCCCCGAACCCGCGACGAGCGGCACCCGGTGACACCCCGCCCGCCGCACCCCGACCGCGAGCCGTACCCCGCCCGCCCGCCGTACCCCGACCGCGTCCACGCAAGGAGCACCACCCTGTGACCACCCGCGCGCAGGCGATCGAGGCCGCCCACCGCTGGATCAACGGCGAGCTGCCCAGAGCCTCCGCCGACGCCTCGACCGGGAGCCGGCGGGTGCACTCGCACGAGTTCGACCTCGGGTGGGTGGTCTGGGCGGAGCCCTCACCGGTCGGGGTGGACCCGTTGACGGGGGAGCGGCGCGCGCCCGAGGAGGTCGGGGCGGCCTGCGCCGTGGTGGACCGGGCGACCGGGCGGTTCACCGTCTGGCCGTCCCTACCGGTGGACGAAGTGACCACGCTCTACCGGGACTTCCTCGGGGCCGGCGCCCACGACCCGGCCCTGCCGCCGGCCACCGGGCCGGGCACCCGGGCCGAGCTGACCTATCGCGACGACCTCGGCGAGGTGCGGTCCCTGGTGCTGCGGTCGGCGCCCGGCCTGCCGCACCCGGCGCTGCGCGGCTGGTGGTGGCTGCGGGAGCGGGGCGTCCGGGCGGAGGACGTGCTGGCCGTCCACACCGATCTGCGGCTGAGCGGGCTGCCCGGCGGCTACTGGGCGTACGCGCTGGCCGCCGAGCTGCCGGGGGTCCGGGTGGACGCCGACCTGGCGTACGGGCCGCGCTTCGACCACCGGGCGGCGGCGGTCCGCGGGTTGCCGGCCGAGCCCGGCCGACCGGTCCGCAACCGGGTGCCCTTCCCGCCCGCCGGACCGGCCCCGGCCGCCGAACCGGACGGGGAGCCGGCGGCCCTGCTGGTGGAGGTGTTCGGTGCCGGGGGCGTCCAGCGCTTCGACCCGGCCGACGTCGCCCGGGCGGACCTTCCGGAGGCCACCGCCCGGGTGCTGCTCACGGTCGGTGTGCCGGTCGTGGTCGAGGGGTTCTTCGCCCTGCACCACCCGCGGCCGGACGCCGTCGCGGACGGCACCCGGCCCGGTACGGTGCTGCCCCCCGTGGCCGCCCACCTGGCGGACATCGGCCGCGGCACCCGGGTGGCCGAGCGCGAGCGCCTCGCGCTGGCCCCGCAGCTGCTGCTCGGCACCGACGGCTGGGCGCTGATCACGCTGGACACCGCCTGCGGCGCCGTCCGGGCCGTCGACCCCGACTACGCCACCGCCCGGCACTGCAACGCCGGGCCGGCGGCCTTCGTCCGCGGCCTGGCCCTGTTCGCCCGCCGGCTGCCCGGCCTCCGCGGGCTCGACCCGCGGGCCGCCGGCGCCGCCGTCGCGGACCTGCAGCGCGCCCTGGCGGCGATCGACCCGACGGTCTTCGACGACCCGGAGAACTGGTGGGCCGTCATCGTCGAGCAGCTGTGGGACGGTCTGCTGTAGGGGCGGGCCCGCCGCACCGGGTGGGCGTCCGGGTGACCCGCGGTGCGCCGCGACCGGGCCCGCCGGGCGGCGGGCGCAGGCTGAGGGGAACCGACGCGCCGGTCGGCCGGCTTGCCGGTCCCACGGCGGCCGTTCGAGGATTTCCCGGCGCCCGTACCCTGCCGGGTGTCGCACCGTCCCGGGTGTCCCACCTCCCGGCGTCCGAACCAGAGCTGGAGCCCGAGCCGTGACCGCCTCGCCCCGCACCGCCCACGCGGCCCTCCTCGCCGCCCTCGCGGTCCTGGCCGCCGGCTGCGCCTCCGCGCCCGGACTCCGGGCCGGCCCGGTCGCCGCCCGGCAGGTCTGCGACGCACCGGTGGTGATCGGCCACCGGGGATCACCGCTCGACGCCCCCGAGAACACCATGGCCTCCTTCGAGAAGGCCCTCGACCAGGGCGCGGACTGGCTGGAGACCGACGTCCAGACCACCAAGGACGGCGTTCCGGTGCTGATGCACGACGCCACCGTGGACCGCACCACCGACGGCAGGGGCGCCGTCGCCGACCTGACCGCCGCTCAGCTCGCCGGTCTGCGGGTGACCGTCGGCCCCGGACCCGCCGAGCCCGTGCCGACGCTGGACCAGCTGCTGAGGCGTCTCGCGGGCAGCCGGGTCAGGCTGCTGATGGAGATCAAGTGGCAGCGCGCCGAGGACGTGGCCCGGATCGCCCGGCTCGCGGCCGGCAGCGGCGCCCGGGTGTTCCTCTACTCGTTCTCCGCCGATCACCTGCGCCAGGCCCACGCGGTCGCCCCCGCCCTGCCGGTCGTCCTCATCCAGGGCGCCTCGCTCGCCGACGACCCCGGCGGCCTGCCGCTGTACGGCATCGCGCTGGACACGACGCTGGCCACCGCCGCCCGGATCGGGACGGAGCGCGCGGCCGGCCGCGAGGTCTACGTCTGGACCCTGGACGACGAGGAGTCCTGGCAGCTGATGAGCGACCGGAAGGCCGACGGCCTGATCACCGACGCCCCCGGCCGGGCCCGCCGCTGGGCCGACGCCGAGTGCCGCACCGCCCGCCCGGCCGCCCCGCCCGACAGCCGCGGGCACTAGGCCCGGTCGGCCGGACCGGACCCGGCCGCCGCCGGTGGTCCGGACCAACCCGCCGGACCAGCCCGCCGGACCGGAACGAGTACCGACGTGCCAGGTCTGCGGCGGGGCGGGATCGCGTAGCGTGGAGAGTTATGCGACTCGGTGTTCTCGACGTAGGTTCCAACACGGTCCACTTCCTCGTGGTGGACGCCCACCCCGGGGCCGCCCCGGTGCCCGCCTACTCCCACAAGGCCGAGCTGCGGCTCGCCGAACTCCTCGACGACCGGGGCGCGATAAGCGAGCCCGGAGTGGCGAAGCTGGTCGGCATGGTCGCCTCCTCGCTGCGGGTCGCCGAGGACAAGGGCGTGGTCGACATCCTGCCGTTCGCCACCTCCGCCGTCCGGGAGGCCGCCAACGGCGAGGAGGTGCTGCGCCGGGTCGCCGAGGAGACCGGCGTCGACCTGCGGGTGCTCTCCGGGCAGGACGAGGCGCGGCTCACGTTCCTCGCCGTGCGCCGCTGGTTCGGCTGGTCCTCCGGCCGGCTGCTCAACCTGGACATCGGCGGCGGTTCGCTGGAGATCGCCTGCGGTCTGGACGAGCAGCCCGACGTCGCCTGCTCGCTGCCGCTCGGCGCCGGCCGGCTCACCGGCCGCTGGCTGCCCGGCGACGTGGCCGACCCCGACGTCCTGCGCGAGCTGAGACGCCACATCCGGGCCGAGATCGCCACCGTCGCCGGCGAGATCGCCCGGCTCGGCGCCCCCGACCACGCGGTCGCCACCTCCAAGACCTTCAAGCAACTGGCCCGGATGACCGGCGCCGCCCCCGCCGACGCCGGCCCCTACGCCGACCGCCGGCTGACCCGCGGCAACCTCTCCGCCTGGCTGCCCCGGCTCTCCGCGATGACCGTCGCCGAACGGGCGCGGATCCCCGGTGTCTCCGAGGGCCGCGCCAAGCAGCTGCTGGCCGGCGCCCTGGTCGCCGACGCCGCGATGGACCTCTTCGGCCTGGACGAGCTCGACGTCTGTCCCTGGGCGCTGCGCGAGGGCATCATCCTGCGCCGTCTGGACACCATGGACGCCGCCGTCGACCGCCGCCGGCCCGCGCTCGCCACCTGAGCTCCGGCCGGGCCCGAGGGCGGTCCGGCCCGGCCGCACCGGGAGGGCCGCTCCCCGTTCCGGGCGCGGTCCGCTTACGCTGTCTCCCGTGGCGCAACCAGCGGGCGAGGACGGGACGCGGGAGGGCCGCGCTCCCGGGGACGGGCAGCCGCGGTCGGACGCCCCGCGCCGCGCGGACCGGTCGCCCGCGGCCGCCGACGCCCCCCGCACCCGCAAGCTCGGCAAGGCCGTGAAGGGCGTGAAGGCCGGGAAGAGCGTCGCGGCGGCCGAGGCGACGACCGCCGGGAAGACCCCGCGGGCAGCCGGGAGGACCCCCGGCGCCGCGGTGAAGAAGGCGGCGACGAAGGCCGTGCGAAAGGCCGTGAAGAAGACCGCGGAGAAGCCTGCGGGGAAGTCCTCGGGGAAGCCTGCGGGGAAGTCCCCCGGGAGGCCGGCCGGACCGGCCCCCGCCGCCCGCACGGCCCCCGGCACCGCACCCGCCGAGGGCGCGTCCCGGGAGACCCGGACCGCGCGCGCCGCCGGCGCCGCCAAGGCCGCCGTCCAGTCCGTGAAGTCCGTCAAGGCCGCCCGGCAGGCCGCCACCCGCCCGGCCCCGCTGCTGCGCACCACCGACCGGCTCGTCCTGCCGCCGCACCCCGGCCTGCACATCCCCGACACCAAGGTGGCGCTCTCCACCGCCTCGGTCTACCCGGCCAACACCGCCATCGCGTTCGAACTGGCCGAGCGGCTCGGCTACGACGGAGTCGAGGTGATGGTCTGGAACGACCCGGTGAGCCAGGACATCGAGGCGCTGCGCCGGCTCTCCGACGCCCACCGGATGCCGATCCTGGCCGTGCACGCGCCCTGTCTGCTGATCACCCAGCGGGTCTGGACCAGCGACCCGTGGACCAAGCTGGTCCGGGCCCGCGCGGCGGCCGAGAAGCTCGGCGCGAGCGCCGTCGTCGTCCACCCGCCGTTCCGCTGGCAGCGCCAGTACGCCCGCGAGTTCGTCGAGGGCGTCAACCGGATGGCCGGTGAGACCGATGTCCGCTTCGCCGTCGAGAACATGTACCCCTGGCGCTACCGCGACCGCGAGATGCTGGCCTACGCCCCCGGCTGGGACGTCACCGAGGAGGAGTACCGGCACTTCACCATCGACCTCTCGCACGTCGCCACCTCCCGGATCGACGCCCTCGCGATGGTCGAGCGGATGGGCGACCGGCTCGCCCACATCCACCTGGCCGACGGCAGCGGCTCGGGCAAGGACGAACACCTGATCCCGGGCCGGGGCAAGCAGCCCTGCGCCGAACTGCTGGAGCACCTCGCCCGGACCGGCTTCGACGGCCACGTGGTGCTGGAGGTCAACACCCGGCGCTCCGCGTCCCCCGCCGAACGCGAGGCCGACCTCGCCGAGGCGCTCGCCTTCACCCGTCTTCATCTGGCCACCCCCGCCCGGCTACGCTGACCACGAACTGTCGTACCGAGGGGGAGACATGACGGACGGTCCGGACTTCCGGCGGCTCGCGGGATCGTTCGGTTCGGTGGCGGCCGAGTACGACCGGGCCCGCCCCTCCTACCCCGACGAACTCTTCGACGAACTGGAGCGCCTGGCCGGCCGCACCCTCAAGGGCGCCCGGGTGCTGGACGTCGGCGCCGGTACCGGCATCTCCACCCGGCTGCTGGCCGCCCGCGGCGCCGACGTGGTCGCCGTCGAGCCCACTCCCGGCATGGGCGCGCAGTTCCTGGCCTCCTCGCCGGGCCTGCCGCTGGTCAGGGGCAGCGGCGACGAGCTGCCCTTCCACGACCGCTCGGCCGACCTCGTCACCTACGCCCAGGCCTTCCACTGGACCAGGCCCGAGCTCTCCATCCCCGAGGCGCTGCGCGTGCTGCGTCCCGGCGGCGCCTTGGCGACCTGGTGGAACGTGAAGGACAGCGGCGTCGGCTGGGTGCGCGCGATGGGCGAGCGGCACGCGGCCGCGATGGCCGGCCTCTACCACGGGTACGGCGCTCCCGGAGAGATCGTCGGTCAGCTCGCCCCCCACGGCCTGCGGGTCCGCACGGCGGTGCTGCGCTGGGAGCGCCGGATCACCGTCGACCACCTGATCACGGACCTCACCTCGCGCTCCTACTTCGCCTCGCTGACGCCCGAGCGGCGCGCCCCGCTGCTGGCCGCCGACCGCGAGGCGCTGCTGGCCGAGTTCCCGGACGGCTGGGTGACCGAGCCCTACGTGCTGGACCTCACCGTCGCACTGGCCCCGGGCGGCGCGGCCTGACCGCATCGCGGACGCGGTGTCCGGCCGCCGGACGGCGGGCGTAGTCTCGGAAGACACAGCGGCCGCGCACCCTCCCTCCCGGCGGGGCCGCGAGCAGCCTCCGAAGGAGTGGAGCACAGTGCCCGAGCTGAAGTCCCGTACGGTCACCCACGGTCGCAACATGGCAGGCGCCCGGGCGCTTCTCCGGGCCGCCGGCGTAGCCCGCGAGGACTTCGGCAAGCCGATCATCGCGGTCGCCAACTCCTTCACCGAGTTCGTCCCCGGGCACACCCACCTCCAGCCGGTCGGCCGGATCGTCTCCGAGGCGATCAAGCAGGCGGGCGGCATCCCGCGCGAGTTCAACACCATCGCGGTCGACGACGGCATCGCGATGGGCCACGGCGGCATGCTGTACTCGCTGCCCTCGCGCGACCTGATCGCCGACTCGGTGGAGTACATGGTCAACGCGCACTGCGCGGACGCCCTGATCTGCATCTCCAACTGCGACAAGATCACCCCGGGCATGCTGATGGCCGCGCTGCGCCTCAACATCCCGACCGTCTTCGTCTCCGGCGGCCCGATGGAGGCCGGCAAGGCCACCCTGGTCGACGGCACCGTGCGCAAGCTGGACCTGGTCGACGCGATCTCCCAGGCGGTGAACGAGAACGTCTCCGACGAGGACATCGCGATCATCGAGGAGAACGCCTGCCCGACCTGCGGCTCCTGTTCGGGCATGTTCACCGCCAACTCGATGAACTGCCTGACCGAGGCGATCGGCCTCTCGCTGCCCGGCAACGGCTCGGTGCTCGCCACCCACACCGCCCGCCGCGCGCTGTACGAGAGGGCCGGGCAGACCGTCGTCGAGATCACCAACCGGCACTACCAGCAGGACGACTACAGCGTCCTGCCCCGCTCGATCGCCAACCGCGCCGCCTTCGAGAACGCCGTGGCGCTGGACATCGCGATGGGTGGCTCGACCAACACCATCCTGCACCTGCTCGCCGCCGCCCAGGAGGCCGAGCTGGACTTCGACATGCGGGCCATCGACGCCGTCTCGCGCCGGGTGCCCTGCCTCTCCAAGGTCGCGCCCAACGGCTCGTACTACATGGAGGACGTCCACCGGGCCGGCGGCATCCCCGCCATCCTGGGCGAGCTCTACCGCGGCGGCATGCTCAACGAGGACGTGACCACCGTCCACTCCGACTCGCTCGCCGAGTGGCTGAAGACCTGGGACGTCCGCGGCGGCTCGCCGACCGCCGAGGCCGTCGAGCTGTGGCACGCCGCCCCGGGCTGCGTCCGCTCCGCCGAGGCCTTCTCGCAGTCCGAGCGCTGGGAGACGCTGGACACCGACGCGGCCAAGGGCTGCATCCGCAGCGTCGAGCACTCCTACTCGGTGGAGGGCGGCCTGGCCGTGCTGTACGGCAACCTCGCCGAGGACGGCTGCATCGTGAAGACCGCCGGCGTCGACGAGTCGATCTGGACCTTCAGCGGCCCCGCCGTCGTCGTCGAGTCCCAGGAGGACGCGGTCGACGCGATCCTCACCAAGCGGATCAAGGAGGGCGACGTCGTCGTCATCCGGTACGAGGGCCCCAAGGGCGGCCCCGGCATGCAGGAGATGCTCTACCCGACCTCGTTCCTCAAGGGCCGGGGCCTCGGCAAGGCCTGCGCGCTGGTCACCGACGGCCGCTTCTCCGGCGGCACCTCGGGCCTGTCGATCGGCCACGCCTCGCCGGAGGCGGCCTCCGGCGGCACGATCGCCCTGGTCGAGGACGGCGACATCATCGCCATCGACATCCCCGGCCGGACGATCTCGCTGGAGGTCTCCTTCGAGGAGCTGCACGAGCGCCGGCTGAAGCTGGAGTCCGAGGGCGGCTACCGGCCGAAGAACCGGGACCGCCAGGTCAGCCAGGCGCTGCGGGCCTACGCCGCGATGGCCACCTCGGCCGACAAGGGTGCCGTCCGGGACGTCTCCAAGCTCGGCTGACCCTCCCGCGCCACCAGGAGCCGTTCCGCCCCGGCGGGACGGCTCCGCCGCTTTCCCGGCCGGGCGCCGGGTACGGACCGGCGGCCGGAGGGTGCCGGGCCGCCGGTGCTGGGTCGAGGGACGGGCGTCGGGTGATAATCGGCCGTGTGACCGAGGACCCCACCCCCACCCCCACCCCCAAGCCCGCCGGCGCCCCCGAGCCGGAACCGATCCGCTGGTTCGGCACCAGCTGGGTCGACCGCGGCACCGACTACCGGCTGCGCCGGGTCGTCGTCCCGCTCGGCGCCCTGCTCGCGGCCGCGGCCGGGGCGTTCGTCCTGCGCTTCGCCGTCGAGGGCGTCCGGCTCTCCGACAACGGCGGATTCGTCAACGGCCTGCTGGTGGCCGCCGTGGCGATCTGCTCCTGCCTGTCCGGACTGCGCAACTGGAAGCTGCTCAGCGAGGGCAAGGACCAGCTGACCGGCTGGATGGCCGAGGACAAGTCGCTCGGCGTGGTCTGGATCATCGGCGGGGTCGGCGCGCTGTTCGCCTACTTCCTGCGCGGCCTGGTCGAGGCGCCCGGCGAGGCCGTCAAGCGCGCCCGGTACGAGCGGGCCACCGCCCAGTACGGGCGGCGCCGGGCCGGCCGCAGCGGCCGGCCCGACACCAGGGCGCCGGGCCGGGACAAGCGCAAGCGCTGAGCCGCCGCGGGGCGGTCAGCCGCGGCTGAGCACGTGGCAGCTGCCGTTGCCCCCCAAGGCCTGGTCGCGGTCGTACGGGTCCCGGGTCGGTCCGGTCGGGTTCGGCCGGACCGGCGGGAACTGGTCGAACTCCGGGTGCAGGAAGCCGTCGCTGACGCCGCAGGCGCTGTTGCCGAAGCTGGGCACGGTCAGCTCGACGGAGACCTTCTTCGGATCGACGCGGTACTTCGCCGGATCGTGGAAGCGGAAGGTGTCGCTGCGCCGGACGATGGTCCGGGTCGTCCAGGTGTCCCCGGCCGCGTCGGCGGCGGGCGTCACGAGGCCCACCGGCCGCACGGCCGCGGGCGGACCTGCGGCGGGGCGCGGCGAGGCGGCCCGGCGGGCCGCCTCCGGGCCGGGGCGCAGCGCGTACACGTAGGTGATGTCGGTTTTCACCCGCACGCCGTTCTCACCGTCGGCCTCGTAGCTGATCCAGCCCCGCACCTTGACCTCGGTGGACACCGGGATCGCTTCCAGCGGGTCGAACCGGGTGAACCACGAGCTGGGGTCGTCCACGGGCGACGGGTGGGCCAGTGACCGCGAGGCGGTGCCGAGCGTCACGGTGTCCAGCATCGCCAGCGCGGCGTCCGGGCTGCCGCCCGCGATCAGCTTCGGGTCCAGGTTGGCGGCCGACACGTAGTCCCGGATCAGGTTCAGCTGCGCCGCCACCTGCTCCGCACTGAACGTGCCGGTGGGCTGCGCGGCCTTCGGCAGCTCGATCCCGGCCGCTCCGGAGGCCCAGCTCTCGGCGGGGGAGTCGGCCCACGGGTGGTCGACGGTCGGCCGCAGGGCCGCCGTGGCGGACGGCTTCGCGACGGTCCGCGCGCTGCCGGGCCGGTCGGAGGCGTCGCCGAGGTGGGTGGAGTACCAGGAGCGCAGGCCGTCGATGTTGACGGCGGCGAGCACCAGCAGGACGGCCAGCAGCACGTACAGCGCTGTCCGCCACTGCGGCCGCCGGCGGCGCGGGGTGCCCCAGGGGTCGACCGGCTTCGGCGCGCGGCCGAACCGCTTGGCCTTCCGCGGGCCGTCGTTCACCGAGCGCCGCCCGCCCGGGTCGACCGGCGGGGTGTGCTGCCACCGGGCGCTGAGCATCCGGGTGCGACCCGCCTGCTCCTTCACGGTGGCGCCGCGGATGAACTCCTCGTCCAGGACGAGGTCGGCGAACGGGTCCTTCCCGTCCGCTCCGGACGCCCCGTCCGGGGCCCGGTCCTCGGACGGGCGCGGTTCTGGATCTTCGGCTATCGGCATCGCGCCAGTATGCCGACGGGGTGTGACGGTTCATTGATCGGGGGCACACCGTGTGATGAACTCGTGCGCGGTGTGCGGCGATCGGTCCGCTATGTCCGGACCGGACGGACCGTCACCCCTTGCCGCGGGCCTGCTTCACCGAACCGACCACGCCCGCGACGGCCAGCAGCAGGCCGGCCGGCAGCAGCGAGAGGAAGAACGCGCCGAACAGGCTCGCGTCCCCGAGGATCGTCTGCGCCAGCGTGTTCAGCACCAGCAGCCCGCCCGCCGCCGGCAGCGCCGACTTCCACGGGTGCGCGGCCGCCCACCGGCGCAGCCGCCGGTCGCCGGTGTCCTTGCGCAGTTGGCCGCCCACCGTGCCGACCAGGAAGAAGAAGAACAGCGCCCAGCTGGCCGGACCGGCCAGCATGCTCAGCGACCAGTCGCCGGTGATCGCGTCGATCCCCAGGGCGGTCGCCCCCACCACCGCACCGACTCCCGCGGCCGTCCGCCACGGCCCCAGCGTCGCGGCGGCGACGGCGGCTTGCCGGTTCTCACGTCGGGACATCTCTCCGTGTGCCATGCCTCCACGGTGCGCCCGCGCACGGCCCGAAGCCATAGGGGAGAACCCCGAGTTTCTCCCTAGGGCCCACCGCGCCCGGCGGGGCGCCGGGCGCGGGTCTTCCGGAGGGTGGACGGTCCCGCCGCACGCGGGGGAGCGGTGCGAGGATGGCGGCAGGAACGGATGCAAGGAGCGGGCATGGGCAGCGGCGCGGCGCACGGGCAGAAGATCGCCTTCCTCGGGACGGGCAAGATCGGGGAGGCGCTGCTCTCCGGTCTGCTGCGGGCCGGGAAGGACCCGGCGGACGTCCTGGTGACCGCCCGCCGGCCGGAGCGGGCCGCCGAGCTGGCCGCGAAGTACGGCGTCGGCGTGGTGGGCAACCACGAGGCCGCCAAGCTCGCCGACACCCTGATCCTCGCGGTGAAGCCGCAGGACATGGGGACCCTGCTGGACGAGCTGGCGCCGCACGTCGGCGCGGACCGGCTGGTGATCTCGGCCGCGGCCGGCATCCCCACCGCCTGGTTCGAGGAGCGGCTGGCGGCCGGTACCCCGGTGGTCCGGGTGATGCCCAACACGCCCGTCCTGGTGGACGAGGGCATGAGTGTGATCTCCGGCGGCTCGCACGCCACCGAGGCGCACCTGGAGCGGGCCGAGGAGATCTTCCGCTCGGTCGGCAAGGCGCTGCGACTGCCCGAGTCCCAGCAGGACGCGGCGACGGCGCTCTCCGGCTCGGGCCCGGCGTACTTCTACTTCCTGGTCGAGGCGATGACCGACGCCGGCATCCTGCTCGGCCTGCCCCGGCACGTGGCGCACGACCTGATCGTGCAGTCCGCGATCGGCGCCTCGGTGATGCTGCGGGACTCCGGCGAGCACCCGGTGAAGCTGCGCGAGGCGGTCACCTCGCCGGCCGGCACCACCATCGCGGCCATCCGCGAGCTGGAGAACCACGGGGTGCGGGCCGCGCTGCTGGGCGCCCTGGAGGCCGCCCGGGACCGCTCGCGGGAGCTGGCCTCCGGCGGCAAGTAGGCCGCCCAGTAGGCTCGACCGCATGGCCTACGACCTGGTGATCTTCGACAACGACGGTGTGCTGGTGGACAGCGAGCCGCTCTCCAACCGGCTGCTCGCCGAGTACCTCACCGAACTCGGCTACCCGACCACGATCGAGGAGTCCTACCGGGACTTCATGGGCACCGCGGCCCACCGGATCCACGACGTGATCGCCGAGCGCCACGACGGCGCGAGGCTCCCGGAGGGCTTCGACGAGCTGTTCCACGCCCGGGTGTTCGCCACCTTCGGGGCCGAACTCACCGCCGTGCGGGGCGCGGAGACGCTGCTGAAGGAGCTCGGGCAGCGCTCCGTGCCGTTCTGCCTGGCCTCCTCGGCGCACCACGAGTGGATCCGCACCGCCCTCGACGTCACCGGTCTGCGCGGCTACTTCCCCGAGGAGCGGATCTTCAGCGCGCAGGACGTCGGCGTCGGCAAGCCGGCGCCCGACCTCTTCCTGCACGCCGCCCGCACCCTGGGCGTCGACCCGGCCCGCTGCCTGGTGCTGGAGGACAGCGTCAACGGGGTGCTGGCCGCCCGGGCCGCCGGGATGGACGTGTACGGCTACACCGCGCTCACCGACCCGGCGCGGCTGACGGCGGCGGGCGCCACCGGTCTGATCGGGGACCTCGCCGAGGCCGCCGCGCTGCTCGGTTAGGGACCGGTCGCGAGTCCCGGCCGCGCACCCCCTCCCCAAAAGCCGCCCCACCCCCTACGCTCTCGCCAACATCGTCGTACCGGCCAGTAGCGGGGTGTGCGTGAGGATCGGGACAGCGCCCAGTACCGGGACACCGCCACGGCTGCGGGCGGGCCGGGCCGCGCTCGCGGCGAGCTTCCTGCTGCAGGGCGTCACCTTCGCCCTGCTGGTCACCTGCATCCCCGAGATCCAGGACCGGTACGGGCTGAGCGACGCGCTGCTGCCGGTCTTCCTGGCCGCCGTGCCGATCCTGGCCGGGGTGGGGTCGATCGTCTCCGAGCAGGTGGTGCGGCGGACCGGCGCCCGGGCGGTGCTGCGGGTCGTCCAGCCCGCCGTCTGCCTCAGCCTGGCCGGCGCGGGGTTCGGCCGCACGCTCTGGCAACTGGCGCTCGCGCTCGGCGCGTTCGGCCTGCTGGTCGGTGCGCTGGACGCCAGCATGAACATGCTCGGGGTCGGCCTGCAGCGCCGCTACGGCCGCTCGATCATGCTCGGCTTCCATGCCGCGTTCAGCCTCGGCGGCATCCTCGGGACGGTCGTGACCGGCCTCGGTTCGCACTACCACCTCGGCCTGCCGGTGCTGTTCGGGACGGCCGCCGCGGTGATCGCCCCGCTCGCGCTGCTGGCCGGCACTCGGTTCCCCGGGCCGGCCGAACTCGGTGACGCCGTCCGGGAGGCCGCCGAGGCGGCGGCCCGGGTGGTCCCGTGGCGGCCGCTGCTGCCGCTCTGCCTGGCGATGGCCTTCGCGTACATCGCGGACGCCTCGGTCTCCAACTACAGCGTCAAGTACCTGACCGACGGTCTGGGCAGTGCCGAGGACGTCGCCAAGCTCTCCTACCTCGGCTACATGGTGGCGATGCTGCTCGGCCGTGCGCTGGGCGACCGCGCGGTGCAGCGCTGGGGCGCCGTCCCGGTGGTCCGCGGCGGCGCCGCGCTGGCCGCGCTGGGCTTCGCGATCGCCGCCGCCGCGCCCGGCGCCTGGGCCGGGATCGCCGGGTTCACCGTGCTCGGGTTCGGGATCTGCGCGATCATCCCGCAGGTGTTCGCGGCCGGCGGGCGGCTGCTGCCGGCCGACTCGGACGCCGCCGTGGCCCGGCTCAACCTCTTCAACTACGTGGGGTTCCTGATCGGTTCGCCGCTGGTGGGCGCGCTCGCGGACGCGAGTTCGTACCGCTGGGCGCTGCTCGCCCCGATGCTCCTGGTGCTGGCCGTCCTGCCGCTGGCCGACCGGTTCGCCCCGGCCCCGGCGCTCGTCCCGGCGCGGGCCTGACCCCGAGCCTTCGCGGATCGGATCGGATCGGATCTGACCGGACCGGACCGGGTCCCCGGCCCACCGGGACCCGCCCGCCCGGCCGCCGCACCGCCGTCGGACGCGACCTGGCGGCCGTCGCACCGCGCGCACGCACTACCGTGGACGCCATGCCCGAAGCCGAGCGTGACACCCCCTGCGGCCTGCACCTCTTCTGGGACGAGGCGGTCACCGCCTACGACTTTGGTCCCGGCCACCCGATGGACCCGGACCGGCTGGCGCTCACCATGCGCCTGGTGGAGTCCCTGGGGCTGGACTCCGGGCCGGGCGTCACCGTCCGGTCCGCACCGCCCGCCGGTGACTCCACCCTGCGGCTGGTCCACACCCGCGCGTACGTGGAGGCGGTGAAGCACGCCGCCGCCCACCCCGACGAGGTGGACCGGCGGCACGGGCTCGGCACCGACGACAACTGGGCCTTCCCCGCCCTGCACTCCGCCTCCGCGCTGATCGCCGGGCAGTCGGTCGCCGCCGCCGAGGCCGTCTGGCGCGGCGAGGCCCCGCACGCCGTCAACTTCGCCGGTGGCCTGCACCACGCGATGCCCGGCCGGGCGTCCGGCTTCTGCATCTACAACGACCCCGCGCTGGCCATCGCCCGGCTGCTCGAACTCGGCGCCGAGCGGGTCGCCTACGTCGACGTGGACGTCCACCACGGCGACGGCGTCCAGCAGGCCTTCTGGGACGACCCCCGGGTGCTCACCGTGTCGCTGCACGAGCACCCCGCCACGCTCTTCCCGCAGACCGGCTGGGCCACCGAGACCGGGGGCCCGGCCGCGCCCGGCTCCGCGGTCAACCTGCCGCTGCCGGCCGGTACCGGCGACTCCGGCTGGCTGCGCGCCTTCCACGCCGTGGTGCCCGAGCTGCTGGCCGCCTTCCGCCCGCAGGTCCTGGTCACCCAGCACGGCGCGGACACCCACGTGGAGGACCCGCTCGCCCACCTCGCCGTCACCGTGGACGCCCAGCGGCTGATCGCCGAGGACCTGCACGCCCTGGCCCACGAGCACGCCGACGGCCGCTGGATCGCCCTGGGCGGCGGCGGGTACGCCGTCGTGGACGTCGTCCCGCGGACCTGGACCCATCTCGTCGCCACCGCCGCCGGGCGGCCCGTCGACCCGGCCACCGAGACGCCGGAGGCCTGGCGCGCCGAGGTCTACCGGCGCACCCGCCGCCCGGCCCCGCTGCGGATGACCGACGGCGCCCGGCCGGTCTGGCGGGACTTCGACGCGGGATACGATCCGGCCGACCGCCTCGACCAGGCGATCCTGGCCACCCGCCGCGCCGTCCTGCCGCACCACGGCCTGCTGCCCTGAATCCAGGCCCCCGGTTGTGGAGGAGCGGGGCGGTGCGCACGGTCACTGCTACAGATCGCCGAGTGACTACGTACTGCAACAGGACTATCTCTCACCGTACGAGGACTGGGCTTCCCCCTCTTCCCACTGGTACCACCCATAACTACTCTGGGGATACACGTGTGCCGGTGGAGTCACCGGAGGGGAAGCCGGTGCCTTGCACACGGGTAAGGGTCGGGTGATGGTCATGAGTTCCGGCGAACGCCCCCTGCAGGAAGTCGTCTTCCTGACCGTGGCGGAGGTGGCCGCGGTCATGCGGGTGTCCAAGATGACGGTGTACCGGTTGGTGCACAGCGGAGAGCTGCCGGCCATCCGGGTCGGTCGGTCCTTCCGGGTGCCCCAGCAGGCGGTGCACGAGTACCTCAAGGAGTCCTACGTGCGGCTCGAAAGCGCGTAGGGCGGGCTGACGGGGGCGGGGTTCACAGCCGGTGGACCCCGCGCTCGTTTGCCGGAGATTTCCCGCGAGTTTCCCGGTCCGGAGAGCACGATTACGGCCCTGGCCGCGCGGACGGTAGGCTTAGGCCCTCCGTCAGTCGTATGGACTCCGTCTCTCACGGACGGGAGTCTCAGTGAGCGAGGGTTGTTCCGTGGGCTCTGTCATCAAGAAGCGTCGCAAGCGTATGGCCAAGAAGAAGCACCGCAAGCTTCTGAAGCGGACCCGCGTGCAGCGTCGCAACAAGAAGTAAGCGCCCGCCGCGCCTTGGCGCGCCCGGCGCTTCCACCGCCCGTCCAGGCCCTCGTGGCCCGGGCGGGCGGTGTCGTTTCACAGCCCGACGGGGCAGCGCGGTACGGTGCACGCAGGGCCGGTTCAGGCCGAGGAATGGGGTGCAGCACCGTGGGCATGGTCGTGCTCGTCACCGGCGTGGCCCGCCACCTCGGTGCCCGGTTCGTCGCGGAGATCCGCCGCCGGCCCGGCGTCGACCTGGTGGTCGGCGTGGACGTGCAGCCGCCCCGGCACCCCGTCGAGGAGCCGGCGAGCCCCGCCGCCCCGTACCGCTTCCAGCAGCTGGACCTGCGCCGTCCGGCGGTCGCCCGGGTGATCGCCGAGCACGGGGTCGACACCGTCGTGCACCTCGCCGTCAGCGCCACCGGGCTGGGCTCCACGAACCGCGCCGCGGTCAAGGAGTCCAATGTCATCGGCACCATGCAGCTGCTCGGCGCCTGCCAGAAGGCACCCGGAGTGCGCCGCCTGGTGGTGAAGTCGACCACCGGCGTCTACGGCTCGGCGCCGCGCGATCCGGCCGTGTTCACCGAGCGGACCCAGCCCAAGAACCTGCCGGGCGGCGGCTTCGCCAAGGACGCGGTGGAGGTCGAGGGCTACGTCCGCGGCTTCGCCCGGCGCCGCCCCGACGTCGCGGTGACCGTACTGCGGTTCGCCAACATCGTCGGCCCCGCCGCCGACACCCCGCTCTGCGAGTACCTCGCGCTGCCGGTGCTGCCCACCGTCCTCGGGTACGACCCCCGGCTGCAGTTCGCCCACGAGGACGACGTGCTCGCCGTGCTCTGCCGGGCGGCGCGGCCCCCGGAGCCGGGCACCGTCAACACCGGCACCTTCAACGTGGCCGGGGAGGGCGTCCTGCTGCTCTCCCAGTGCGCCCGTCGGCTCGGCCGGCCGACCCTGCCGCTGTTGCTGCCCGCGATCAGCTGGATGGCGGCGCTGGCCCGGCAGACCAGGATGGTCGACTTCTCGCCCGAGCAGCTGCGGCTGCTCACCCACGGCCGGGTCGTGGACACCACCCGGCTGCGCGAGACCTTCGGGTACCGGCCGGCGTTCACCACCCCGGAGGCCTTCGCCGACTTCGCCGCCGCCCAGTCCGCCGGCCTGCTGCCGCCCGCGCGGCTCGCCGCCGTCACCGACGGACTGGCCGCGCTGCTCGGGCCGGAGTACGCGCCGGCCGCCCGTTCGCACCCGAGCCCACCCAGGAGCTGAACCCGCGATGAGTGCCGCAGCCGAGAACGCGCCGGGCGAGGCCAAGGTCATCCCGATCGAGTCCGCGCCCAGCTGGAGCGAGCCCGACCGGCCCGCCGGCCTGGCCGACCAGCTCGCCGACGCCGTCGGCGGGGCACTGTCCGGGCGGCTCGGCCCGGCCGCCACCCGGCTGTTGGGCAAGGGCTGGGAGGGCCGGGCCGCCGAGGGCCTCGCCTTCCTGCGCCGCCGGATCACCGGCGACTACGAGGTGGACGAGTTCGGCTTCGACCGCGAGCTCACCGAGGAGGTGCTGCTCTCGCTGCTGCGCCCGCTCGCCGAGAAGTACTTCCGGGTCGAGGTGCGCGGCATCGAGAACATCCCGGCGGAGGGCGGCGCGCTGATCGTCGCCAACCACTCCGGGACGATCCCGCTGGACGCCCTGATGACCCAGGTCGCCATCCACGACCACCACCCGAGCGGGCGCTTCCTGCGGATGCTCGCGGCCGACCTGGTGTTCGTCCTGCCCGGCATCAACGAGCTGGCGCGCAAGGCCGGCCATACGCTGGCCTGCAACGAGGACGCCCGGGCGCTGCTGGAGCGCGGCGAGCTGGTCGGGGTCTGGCCGGAGGGCTTCAAGGGCATCGGCAAGCCCTTCTCCGAGCGCTACAAGCTGCAGCGGTTCGGGCGCGGCGGCTTCGTCTCCTCGGCGCTGCGGGCCCGGGTGCCGATCGTCCCCTGCGCGATCGTCGGGGCGGAGGAGACCTACCCGATGATCGGCAACTTCCGGACGCTGGCGCGGCTGCTGGGGCTGCCGTACGTGCCGGTCACGCCGACCTTCCCGTGGCTCGGGCCGCTCGGCGCGGTGCCGCTGCCGACCAAGTGGACCATCCAGTTCGGCGAGCCGATCGCCACCGACGGGTACCCGGCGGAGGCCGCGGAGGACCCGATGCTGGTCTTCGACCTCGCCGACGAGGTGCGGGAGACCATCCAGCACACGCTCTACAAGCTGTTGGTGCAGCGGCGTTCGGTGTTCTTCTGAGGTCGCGGGCTTCTTCTGGGGTCGCCCGGGGCCCCTCCTGGTGTCGCCGGCCCGAGCTCGCGCGGGTGGGCCCGGCAGCCCCGGGAGGGGCCCGGCGGATCCGCCGGGCCCCTCCTTGCCGGACTCGCCGGACTTGCCGGACTCGCCGGGCCGCTGCGGCGGCCGACCGGCTCAGCCGCCGAGGATCCGCAGACCGGGCAGCAGCCCGGGGATCAGCGGCGGCACCTCGACGCCCTGCGGTGCGGCGCCGGGGGCGGCACTGGGCGAGCCGGACGGCTGCGGGGCCGCTTGGTCCGGCGCCGGGTCCGCGCTCGGCGAGGGCTTCGCACCGGTCAGCCCGCTGGTGAGGTTGTCGACCAGACCGCCGACCGCGTCCGCCGCCTTGCTCGGTGCGCCGCTGGGCGCGCCGCCGCCGACGGTGCCGGGCGTACTCGCCCCGGCGGACGGGGCCAGAAGCCCGGTGCCGGGCTTGCCGCCGTTCGCGGTTCCCGCGCCGCCGCCCTTGGCCGGTCCGGCGCCCGGTGCGGCGTTGCCGCCGACGGCCGGGGTGTCGGCCGGGGAGGTGCCGTCGGCCGGGGCGCCCGCTCCGCCGCCCGCCCCGCTGCCGGCCGGTCCACCGCTCTTGGCGGGGGCCTGGACCAGTCGCAGGGGCGCGACGTCCTCGCTTATGTCGTCGAACAGCTGGTCCACCAGGTGCGCCTGGGAGGTCAGCTGGACCGGCAGCCGGCCCTGCAACTCGCTCCAGTGGCCGTCCTCGTCCTGGGCGAAGCCCGCCAGGGCGCGCATCGGGTCCAGCGAGCCGTTGCTGCGGTAGACCGAGCGCAGCAGGTCGCGGCCCTTGAGGGCGTCGGCGTGCATGTCGTCCAGTGCCTTGCGGACCTGGTCGACGGTGCCCGGGCTGAGCGAGCCGGCCGCGTCCGTCCGGCCGACCAGGCTCTTGGCCTCGCCGAGCCGGGTGGCGGCGTTGTCCAGCAGCAGCTCGCCGCGCTCGCTGTCGGAGCCCGCGAGGTCCAGCCGGAGGCCTTCCAGGCCGCGCTTCATGCCGTACAGCGTGTCCCCGGGGAGGGCGTTGGCACTCGCGGCGGCCGCGCCGGCGAGGCTGCCGACGGCGAGCCCGGCGACCAGGCCACCGATCGCGAAGCGGCGGCTCCAGCGGCCGCGCGGAGCGCTCCGGACCGCCCGGTGCCCGCGCTGGCGGGGCACCGCGGCGCCCGGTCCGCCGGCGAACGCCTGCTCGAACGCGGCCATCAGCTGGGCGCGTTGGACGGTTCGGACCTCCTGCGCCAGCGCCGGGCCGGGCAGCGCGCCGAGTGCGCCGGCCATGCCGACCAGCTCCGCCATCGCGGCCGAACCGGCGCCGGTGGAAGCGGTGTTGGCCGTTCCGGCACTGGCGTCGCCGCGTTCCTCTGCCTGGTGGGCCTCCAGCGCCTCGGCGAAGGCCTTCACCCGCCGGTGCTCCAGCACGTTTGCCGTCACGGGCCACACCTCCCTTCGTCGTTGTCGACACCCCGGCCTGCCGGACGGTTGCCTCGGCGGGCCAAAGCCACTCCATCGGGTGAGAGGTCGCAATTCGACTTGACCGTACGCCTGGTGGAGGCTTGCACGCTGGCCAACGAGCGGCGCGGGCGGTCGGTTACGCACGGCTGATCATCGGATCGACCGTTCACCCGGACGTGTCGGACCGCCGCCGTGGGTGACGGTCCACCGGGTATCTCTCCGGCGCCGTCCGCGCCGCCGCCCCCGGTCATCGGCCCGTTCACCGCGCGTCGGGCGGCAGCAGGCGGGCCAGCGTCCGCACCGCCCGGTACTGGAGCGTCTTGATGGCGCCCTCGTTCTTGCCCATGATCCGGGCCGTCTCCGCCACCGAGAGCCCCTGCAGGAAGCGGAGCGTGACGCACTCCTGCTGCTGCGGGTTGAGCCGGCGCACCGCGTCCAGCAGGGCCGCGTTGGAGAGCGACTCCAACACCGACTCCTCCGGGCTGCGTTCGCACTCGTTGGAGTCGAGCATCTCGCCCGTGGTGACCTCCAGCCGGAACCGGCTGGACTTGAAGTGGTCGGCCACCAGGTTGCGGGCGATGGTCACCAGCCAGGCGCCGAAGTCGCGGCCCTGCCAGGTGAAGGTGCCGATCCGGCGCAGCGCGCGCAGGAAGGTCTCGCTGGTGAGGTCCTCGGCGGTGGCCCGGCTGCCGACCCGGTAGTAGATGTAGCGGTAGACGGTGTCCGCGTAGTGGTCGTAGAGGCTGCCGAAGGCGTCGCTCTCGCCGGCCTGGGCACGCTCGACCAACTCCATGATCGGGTTGTGCTCGGTCTCGTAGCCGGGCGCCGGGGCCGTCCGGGCCCGGCTGCGGCCGCTGGTGCCGGCGGCTCCGGTCCGCCCGCGCGAGCCGGTGCCGGTGGAGCCGGTGCCGGTGGAGCCGGCGGCGGTGGTGCGCAGGGCCGGGCCGGCCGGGTGCGGCTGCTGGTGGCCGAGCGGGGCTCCGGCGGTCACCAGCTGGGGCGAGACGACGAGTTGGCTGCGCAGCAGGGTGCGCAGCAGCTCCAGACCGGTGGAGATCTGCCGGGCCGAGGCCGGGCGGCCGCGCAGGCTGGTGCGGGAGCGCAGGGGGGCGGGCGACGGGCGGGAGGGTGCAGGCGCGTCGTTCCGGACGGGTGGGTACACGGGACTCCCAGAGGCAGAACTGTGGACGGATCACCTCCGCCTGCGCGGAGAGCACACCCACACCGCCCGTTCGAGCGGGGCGCGTGGGTGACGTGCATCCAGGAGAGAATAACGCTTTGTGCAATGACAGCTACACCGTGTGGTCGAAGTGGTCGTTTGGGATCCACATGGCGTGCATATTCGGCTGACACTGACCGAACGTGTCATCGTTCATCCGGCTCAACGTGATCGAACAGGTGCACCGGGTGACCAATTCAGCGGTCGGACGGCCGGTTTCCCCGTGGTTGGCCTCGGTAACCCCTGACTTTCCCCGTCTGACGAACGATCAGAACCGGTCACCGGCTGACAGGTTCGGTCGGACGCTCCGGGCTCTCCGGTGGCGGAGGGGGGTTAGCCCGTACGGGCGCCCTGTTCGGTGTACGGATTGACGGCCGCTCACCCGTCGAGGGGCGTGTCGGGCCGGGTGTGGCGCGGGCGCGGCCTCAGGCGCGGTGGCGGCGGTGCAGGGCGATGCCGGCGGCCGTCGCCCCGGCGGCCACGCCGAGCGCGGCGGCGGCCGGGAGGCCGACCCGGGCCGCCTTCCGCCCGGTCCGGAAGTCCCGGACCCGCCAGCCCTGGGCCCGGGCGTGCCGGCGCAGCGCGCCGTCGGGGTTCACCACGTACGGATGCCCGACCAGCGAGAGCATCGGGATGTCGTTGGCCGAGTCGCTGTACGCGGCGCAGCGGTCCAGGTCGAGCCGCTCGCGGCGGGCCAGCGCGCGGACGGCCGCCGCCTTGGCCGGTCCGTGCAGCAGTTCGCCGACCAGCCGGCCGGTGTACAGGCCGCTCCGGGCCTCGGCGACGGTGCCGAGCGCGCCGGTCATGCCCAGCCGCCGGGCGATGATCCGGGCCACCTCCAGCGGGGCGGCGGTGACCAGCCAGACCCGCTGGCCGGCGTCCAGGTGCATCTGGACCAGGGCGCGGGTGCCGGGCCAGATCTTCTCGGCGATGACCTCTTCGAAGACCTCCTCGCAGATGGCTTCGAGGTCGGCGGTGCGCTTGCCGGCGACCAGGCCGAGCGCGGTGTGCTGGGCGTCGGCCATGTGGTCCGGGTCCTCGGTGCCGTGCAGCCGGAACCAGGCCTGCTGCCAGGCGAACCGGGCGATGTCGCGGCGGGTGAGGAAGCCGCGGCGGTAGAGGCCGACCCCGAGGTAGAAGATCGCGGCGCCGCGCAGGATGGTGTTGTCGCAGTCGAAGAAGGCGGCGGCGCGCGGGTCGTCCCGCTCGGGGGTGTGGTTCTCGGCGGGCGCCTTGGGGGCCTTCGCGGTCCGGTCCGGGGCGGTGGCGGCCGGAGCCGGCCCGGCGGGGGTGGCCGGGACCTGGGGCGCGGCCCGCAGGGCGGCCTCCGCGGCCTCGGCGGCGGCCTCGCCGGCCAGGGCGCTCCGCTCGGTGGTGGAACGCCTTGCCTGGGTGAGCCTTCGGAGCACGGCCATGCCTCCGAGCATAGCCAGCCGGGCCGGGAGGAGCCGTGACGGCGACGTGCCCACGGGGTGAACAGCGCCGGTTCGGCGCACGGCGGGCCGGCCGGGCGGAGGGCCGGCCGCGGCGAGGGCCGGGTGTAAGGCGGGCGCACAATGGCCGGGTGAGCCCACTGCTGCGACGTGACAAGAACCAGAGCCCGAAGCCGGCCGACCGCACCGTGACCCTGGTCGGCAAGCCGGGCTGCCACCTGTGCGACGACGCCCGGGAGGTGATCGTCCGGGTGACCGGCGAGCTGGGCGCGGCCTTCGAGGAGAAGGACATCACCCAGGACGAGGAGCTGTACCGCACGTACGGGGAGCAGATTCCGGTCACCCTGATCGACGGCCGCCAGCACGACTTCTGGCGGGTCGACGAGCGCCGTCTGCGGGCCGCCCTCGGGGCCTGAGGCCGCCCGGCCCGGCCCGGCGCGAGGGCGCCGCCGCCCCGCCGACCGGCGGGGGCGGTTCGCCGAATCGTTGTGAAGAATCCCGGAGCGGGCCTGGGGCCCGCGCCGTTGGTCGGCTTACGATCGAACTCGTTTGCGCCCATGGGGGGCTGAGCACACGAGGAGTGTCGCCATGCTTCCCGGCCCGACCCCAGGGACGCCCGTCGCCCCGCCGGCGCCCGGGGGTTTCGCGGTGGTGGACGTGGAGACGACCGGCCGCAGCCCGTGGCGCCACCGGGTGGTCGAGGTCGCCGTCGTGCTGCTGGACGACCGGCTCCGTCCGGAGGCCGAGTTCTGCACCCTGCTGGATCCGGCGGGCCCGGTCGGCCCGACCCACGTGCACCGGATAGCCCAGGCCGACGTCGAGGGCGCCCCCCGGTTCCGCGAGATCGCGCCGCGGCTGCTGGAGCTGCTGGCCGGCCGGGTGCTGGTGGGCCACCACGTCACCTGCGACCACGCCTTCCTCGATCGCGAGTTCGCCCGGATCGGGGTGGCGCTGCCGCCCGTCCCGCTGCTCTGCACGATGCGGCTGGCCCGCGCGCACCTGGCGGAGGCGGGCGGCTTCGGCCTGACGGCCTGCGCGGAGGCGGCCGGGCTCGGCCGGTTCCCGGCGCACACCGCGCTGGGGGACGCCCGGGCCACCGCGGGCCTGCTCCGGTACTGCCTGGGGGCGCCGTCCTCCCCGCCCGACGACTGGGCGGCGCCGCTGCGCGAGGCGGCCCGGGTGCCGTGGCCGAGGCTGGGCCGGGCCCGCTCGCAGGGGGCCGGCGCGGTCGCCCCGGTGCTCCGCCGCGAGCCGCCGTACGGCCCGCGGACACCCGGTGCACAGCCCCCGGCGGCGGCGCCGTCGCACACCGGTGCTATGGACTCGTCGGCGTGATGCGCATCACTGTGCGGGGACAAAACGGACACCATCTTTGTGCACACGTTCACAAACGCATAGCCTGGCTGCCAAAGCCCAGCTTCACCCACAGGAGCACCGTGGCAATCGGCCGATCACCACAGAGCAGTTCGCAGACGCCCGACCAGGGCGCCGCGCGCCGACCCTCGCGTGCCCGGGGCATCCCGGAGGCGACCGTCGCCCGTCTTCCCCTCTACCTGCGGGCACTCACCGCGCTCTCCGAGCGTTCCGTGCCGACGGTCTCCTCGGAGGAGCTGGCGGCCGCCGCCGGCGTGAACTCCGCGAAGCTGCGCAAGGACTTCTCCTATCTGGGCTCGTACGGGACCCGCGGCGTCGGCTACGACGTCGAGTACCTCGTCTACCAGATCTCCCGCGAGCTGGGCCTGACCCAGGACTGGCCGGTCGTCATCGTCGGCATCGGCAACCTCGGCCACGCGCTCGCCAACTACGGCGGCTTCGCCTCCCGCGGGTTCCGGGTGGCGGCCCTGCTGGACGCCGACCCCGCCGTGGTCGGCAGCAGCGCGGCCGGCCTGCCGGTGCGGCACATGGACGAACTGGAGTCCATCGTGGAGAACCAGCACGTCTCCATCGGTGTGATCACCACCCCGCCCGGCGCCGCCCAGCAGGTCTGCGACCGTCTGGTCGAGGCCGGTGTGACCAGCATCCTGAACTTCGCCCCGACCGTCCTGACCGTCCCGGACGGCGTGGACGTGCGCAAGGTGGACCTCTCCATCGAGCTGCAGATCCTGGCCTTCCACGAGCAGCGCAAGGCGGGCGAGGAGCCGGACCGCACCGAGTCGGTACTGGACCGCGCCCCCGGCCCGGTCCGCGCGGCCGCGGCCAAGCTGCGCCGTGCCGCCGCCGGCGGCGGCAAGGCCCGTCCCGCCGTCGAGCCGGCCCAGGACGGCGAGGCGACGGCCAAGCCCGGCAAGGCCGGCGGCGAGGGCGAGCTCTCCGCGGTGATGCCGGCGTGAGCGAGCGAACCATCGGGAAGGCGTGCGCGGTGCGCATCGGCCTCCGGGCCCCGCGGGCCGGGCGGACGACGACCGGCATCCGTGGCACCAGGGGGCGGGCATGAGCCTTCTCGTCGTAGGACTGAGTCATCGCACCGCCCCGGTCGGCGTGCTGGAGCGCGCCGCCCTGACCGGTGACGTCCCGACCCGGCTGCTGCACGACGCGGCGGCCACCGCGACCGTCGCCGAGGCCGCGCTGCTGAACACCTGCAACCGGATCGAGCTGTACGCGGACGTGGACAAGTTCCACGCCGGCGTCGCCGAGCTGTCGCTGCTGCTGGCCCACCACAGCGGGGTGGACCTGGAGGAGCTGACCTCCCACCTCTACGTCCACTACGAGGACCGCGCCGTCCACCACCTCTTCTCGGTGGCCTGCGGCCTGGACTCGATGGTGGTCGGCGAGGGCCAGATCCTCGGCCAGCTGCGGGACGCCCTGGCCAAGGCCCAGGACGAGCACACCGCCGGCCGCGGTCTGAACGAGCTGTTCCAGCAGGCCCTGCGGGTCGGCAAGCGGGCGCACAGCGAGACCGGCATCGACAAGGCCGGCCAGACGCTGGTCACCTTCGGCCTGGAGCAGGTCGCGGCCGGCGCGGGCGAGATCGCGGGCAAGCGCGCCCTGGTGGTCGGCGCCGGCTCGATGAGCTCGCTGGCCGCCGCCACGCTGGTCCGCTCCGGCGTGACCGACCTGCTGATCGCCAACCGGACGCCCGAGCGCGCCGAGCGCCTGGTCGAGATCCTCGGCGCCGGCGTGGCCCGGACGGTCGAGCTGGCCAAGGTGCCCGAGGCCCTGGCCGACGTCGACCTGGTGATCTCCTGCACCGGCGCGGCCGGCGTGGTGATCGGGGCCGAGGAGGTCGCCGCCGCCGTCGCCGCACGGGCCGGCGAGACCCCGCTCGCCCTGCTCGACCTCGCCATGCCGCGCGACGTCGACCACGCCGTGCACGAGCTGCCCGGCGCGCTCCTGGTCGACCTGGAGAGCCTCTCGCACGCCCACGCCGCCAGCCCCGGCGCCGGGGACGTCGACGCCGTCGCCGGCATCGTCGCCGACGAGGTCACCGCCTTCGGCGCCGCCCAGCGGGCCGCCCGGATCGCCCCGACCGTGGTGGCGCTGCGCGCGATGGCCTCCGACGTGGTCGCCGCCGAGCTGGGCCGCCTCGACGCGCGGCTGCCCGCCCTGGACGAGCGCTCCCGCGCCGAGATCACCCAGACCGTCCGCCGTGTCGTCGACAAGCTGCTGCACGCCCCGACCGTGCGGGTGAAGCAGCTCGCGGCCGAGCCGGGCGGCGCCTCCTACGCGGACGCGCTGCGCGAGCTGTTCGACCTCGACCCGGCGGCCGTGCACGCGGTCTCGGGCACCCCGATCGGCACCCAGCAGCCTTCGGGCGGGGGCGCCAGATGAACCGTCAGCCATCCCACGAGTACCACCGGGACGATCACCTCATGAATGGTCAACCGCTCACCGACCAGGCCCCGGCCGCCACCGCAGCGCTGCGGCTCGGCACCCGGCGCAGCGCGCTCGCCATGGCCCAGTCGGGCATGGTCGCCCGCGAGGTGACCAGGGTCACCGGGCGCCCCGTCGAGCTGGTGGAGATCACCACCTACGGCGACACCTCCCGGGAGGCGCTGGCACAGATCGGCGGCACCGGCGTGTTCGTCTCCGCTCTGCGCGACGCACTGCTGGAGGGCCGGATCGACTTCGCCGTGCACTCGCTGAAGGACCTGCCCACCGCCGAGCCCGAGGGACTGGCGCTGGCCGCCGTCCCCGTGCGCGAGGACGTGCGCGACGCCCTGGTGGCGCGCGAGGGCCTGGCGCTGGGCGAGCTGGTGGAGAAGCTGGCCGGCGCCGGCCGCACCGCCCGGATAGGCACCGGCTCCCCGCGCCGGATGGCCCAGCTCAACGCCTGGGCCCGCGCCCGCGGCGCCCAGATCGAGACGGTCGCGATCCGCGGCAACGTGGACACCCGGATCGGCTTCGTGTCCTCCGGTGAGCTGGACGCGGTGGTGCTGGCCACCGCCGGGCTGAACCGCCTCGGCCGCGCCGCCGAGATCACCGAGCACCTCGACCCCGAGCTGATGATCCCGGCCCCCGGCCAGGGCGCGCTCGCCATCGAGTGCACCGCCGCCCAGGGCGGGCTGGCCGCCGCGCTGTCCGCCCTCGACCACGCCCCCACCCGGGTCGCGGTGGCCGCCGAGCGTGCCCTGCTCGCCACCCTGGAGGCCGGCTGCTCCGCACCGGTCGCCGCGCTGGCCACCTGGGGCCACGCGTCCGAACTGCGGCTGGAGGGCGTGGTCGGCACCGTCGACGGCGCCACCCTGTTGAAGATGTCCGCCAACGGTCCGATCGTCCTCGACGAGACCGCCGAGCGGCAGGCGGCGGCCCTCGGCCGCGCCCTGGCCGCCCGGCTGCTCGACGCGGGCGCGGCCACCCTGATGGGGGAGCGAGCCCGATGAGCCCCACCGCCGCCACCGAGACCCCGTTCCCGGCCGACAGCCCCTTCCCGGGCGGGGCGCCCGCCGCGGGCCGGTGCACCTTCCTGGGCGCGGGCCCCGGGGACCCGGGCCTGCTGACCCTGCGCGCGGTCGAGGTGCTGGCCTCGGCCGACATCCTGGTCGCCGACCCGCTGACCGCCGCCGCCGTGCGCAGCCACTGTCCGGCCGGTGTGCAGGTGCACACCCCCGGCGCCGAGGGCCCGGAGTTCGACCTGGCCGAGCTGGTCGCCGAGGCGGTCCGCTCGGGCAAGCACGTGGTCCGGACGGTCGACGGCGACCCCGGTCTGGACGGCTGCGCCGCCGAGGAGATGCTCGGCTGCGCGGGTCACGGCATCCACTTCGAGGTGATCCCGGGCGTCGCCCAGTCGGTCGGCGTCCCGGCCTACGCGGGCGTCCCGCTGCGCGGCGTGGGCGGCACCGACGTCCGGTTCGTGGACGGCGCGGCGCTGCTCGCCGGCAGCCCGGTGGACCTGGGCGCGCCGGAGACCACCCTGGTGGTGCGCACCACGCTGGGCCAGCTGCCGGCCACCGCCAACGCGCTGGTCTCCAACGGCCGCAAGCCGGAGTCGGCGCTCAGCGCGACGCTCTCCGGCACCACCACCCGTCAGCGCACCTTCACCGCCACCCTGGCCACCATCGCGGCGGACCTCAAGGTGGCCCGGGTGCTGCCCTCGCCGGTCTCCGCCCCGGTGGACCCGGCGACCTCGGTGATAGCCGTGGTGGGCGAGCAGGTCGCCCACCGCGCCTCGCACTCCTGGTTCGAGACCAAGCCGCTGTTCGGTTGGAACGTGCTGGTGCCGCGCACCAAGGAGCAGGCCACCGGCCTCTCCGAGCAGCTGCGCTCGTACGGCGCGGTGCCGCAGGAGGTGCCGACCATCGCGGTCGAGCCGCCGCGCACCCCGCAGCAGATGGAGCGGGCGATCAAGGGCCTGGTCACCGGCCGCTACGAGTGGATCGCCTTCACCTCGGTGAACGCGGTGCGCGCCGTCCGCGAGAAGTTCGAGGAGTACGGCCTGGACGCCCGGGCGTTCGCCGGGATCAAGGTCGCGGCGGTCGGCGAGACCACCGCGCAGGCCCTGGTGGACTTCGGCGTGAAGCCGGACCTCGTACCGTCCGGCGAGCAGTCCGCCGCCGGGCTGCTGGAGGACTGGCCGCCGTACGACCCGGTGTTCGACCCGATCGACCGGGTGCTGCTGCCGCGCGCCGACATCGCCACCGAGACCCTGGTGGCCGGCCTGGTCGAGCTGGGCTGGGAGGTCGACGACGTGACGGCGTACCGGACGGTGCGCGCCTCGCCGCCGCCGGCCGAGACCCGCGAGGCGATCAAGGGCGGCGGCTTCGACGCGGTGCTGTTCACCTCGTCCTCGACCGTGCGGAACCTGGTCGGCATCGCCGGCAAGCCGCACAACGTCACGGTCATCGCCTGCATCGGCCCGGCCACCGCCAAGACCGCAGAGGAGCACGGCCTGCGGGTCGACGTGATGGCCCCGGCGCCGTCGGCGGCCGCGCTGGCCCAGGCCCTGGCAGACTTCGGGGCCAGGCGCCGCGACACCGCGACCGCGGCGGGCGAGCCGGTCTACCGGCCCAGCGAGCGTCGTCCCGGCTCGCGCCGCAAGGCCCGCTGAGGCCCCGGCGCCCGAGTCACCCGAGTCCGGGGGCGGCGAACGTCGCCCCCGGAGCCGTTCAACCGTTCGGAGAGAGAAGCCGTGTCCGCTGAATTCCCGTACGTGCGTCCCCGTCGGCTGCGTTCGACTCCGGCGATGCGCAGACTGGTCGCGGAGACCAGGCTGCACCCGGCCGAGCTGATCCTGCCGCTGTTCGTCCGCGAGGGCGTCCGCGAGCCGGTCCCGGTGACGTCGATGCCGGGCGTGGTCCAGCACACCCGCGACACGCTGCGCAAGGCCGTGGTCGAGGCCGCCGAGGCGGGCCTGGGCGGGGTCATGCTGTTCGGCGTGCCCGAGGTGCAGGACGCGGTCGGCAGCGAGGGCACCAACCCGGACGGCATCCTGCAGCAGGCGATCCGGGACGTGGTCTCCGAGGTCGGCGACTCCCTGGTGGTCATGTCCGACCTCTGCCTGGACGAGTACACCGACCACGGCCACTGCGGCGTGCTGGCCGCCGACGGCAGCGTGGACAACGACGCGACGCTGGAGCGCTACGCCGAGATGGCCCGGGTGCAGGCGGACGCGGGCGTCCACCTGGTCGGGCCGTCGGGGATGATGGACGGCCAGATCGCGGTGGTCCGCCGGGCCCTGGACGAGGCCGGGCACCAGGACACCGGGATCCTCGCCTACACCGCCAAGTACGCCTCGGCGTTCTACGGCCCGTTCCGGGAGGCGGTCGGCTCCTCGCTGAAGGGCGACCGCAAGGGCTACCAGCAGGACCCGGCCAACGCCCGCGAGTCGCTGCGCGAGCTGGAGCTGGACGTCGCCGAGGGCGCCGACCTGGTGATGGTCAAGCCCGCGATGGCCTACCTGGACATCCTGCGCCAGGTGGCCGACGCCTCGCCGGTCCCGGTCGCGGCCTACCAGGTCTCCGGGGAGTACGCGATGGTCGAGGCCGCCGTGGCCAACGGCTGGATCGACCGGGAGCGGATGATCCTGGAGACGCTGACCTCGATCCGCCGGGCCGGCGCCGAACAGATCCTCACCTACTGGGCGATCGAGACCGCCGCGATGATCAAGTAGCCGTCGCCCGCCCGCTCGCCCGGGCGGTCACCCCGCCGCACGACGGAGGCCGGACCCCGCACGGGGTCCGGCCTCCGTCGTGCCGCCCGGGCGTCAGCCGACGTGGGCGAAGCCCTCCACGCCACCGACCGCGTCGGTGGAGGTGGCGGCGCCCCAGCCGTGGGCGCCGGTGTGGATGTGCGAGGTGTGGGCGAGGCCCCACCACTCACCGGCGGCGAACACCGGGTGGGCCGAGGCGACGAACTCGCCGCCACCGGCCAGGCCGACGTGCGCGAACGCCGGGGTGGCGACACCCGCGAGCGCCAGCGCGCCGAAGGCGGTCAGCGCGGCCTTGCCCAGCTTGCTCTTCATTGGATCTGCCCTCTCTTCCGGGACGCTCGGTCGGAGCGCCCTGCCACTGACACGTGAACACACGCTGCCGACGGTCGCGGCGCCCCACGCGCCGCCCCGACGGCCTGTCACCCGGTCGGCCCGTACCCGGAGCACGGGCCGACCGGGCCGTCGATCCACCGAAGCCCGGAGGGCCCGGGGACACGTCCCCGGGCCCTCCGCCGCTGCCCTGTGCCGGTGATCAGCCGATCAGGTGCGAGACGCCCGCGTCGCCCGAGGACTGGGTGTTCTGGCCGACGTTGCAGATCTGCTTCGGGGTGCTGTTGAGGATCGGAACCTCGACCGGAACCGCGACGCCGACGACGGCGACCGCGATGTTGTGCACCTCGGGCAGGCAGATGTTCGCGTTGTCCAGGGTGTGGAAGTTCGGCGAGCTGTTGCCGTGGGTGCCGGTCTGGTTGGTGCCGCCGTTGCCCTGGGCGGAGACGGCCGAGCCGTCCGAGTCGGCGATGGCGGAGGCCGAACCGGCGGACATCGCGATGGCGGCGGCGGCCAGGCCGGCGGCGGCGAGGGTCTTCTTGATCATTTCTGGTTTCCTCTCGGGAGATGAATCGGGGAGCGATTCGAAGGGCGGTACAGGAGGGTGGAACGGGCGGACAGGTCAGCCGATGAGGTGGGAGACGCCGGAGTCGCCCTTGCTCTGGGTGCCCTGACCCTGGGTGCAGTACTGCTTGCCACCGCTGTTGGCGATCGGGACCTCGACCGGGACGGCCACACCGAGCACGCCGACGGCGATGTTGTGGATCTCGGGGAGGCAGACGTTCGCGTTGTCCAGGAAGTGGAAGTTCGGGCTGTTGTCACCGACGGTGCCGGTGAAGTTGGTCCCGCCGTTGCCCTGGAGGGACGCGGCGGAGCCGTCCGAGTCCGCGATGGCCGAGGCCGGCGCCGCGGCGGCGGCCAGCGCGGCGACGGCCAGGCCGGCGGCGGCGAAGGACTTCTGGATCATGGGGAGATCCCTCTCTGGAATGCTTTTGGTTTCCGTGCGTACAACGCGTAGAACGCTCAGGCCCGGTCTGCGGTCACTGACATTCAGATCAAAGAATGACGGCACGGAAGGTTACGGGGATTCTTGAAAAGAGTCCGGGAGGCGCGGCGTCCGGGGGTTTCCGGTCGGATTATTAGGCCGAACCGGTTAACCGCCGCAATCCGGGCTCCGGGTGTCTCGTTGAGACAGATTGCTTTCGGCTGCGCCCTGCGCAGCCGACCCCCAGATCCCCAGTACGGACAGGCAGAACGGTGAAAAGCATGAAGTTCTCCAAGCGGGCCGGCGCGATGCTGCTGGCGGTCGGTGCGGGCATGCTCGCCTCCCCGGGGGCGGCCTCCGCCGCCGCGGTCGGCCCCGACCAGGTCGGAGCCCTGGAGGACCGGCTGGCCACCCAGCAGGTCCCGGTGGACGTGCCGCTCGCACCCTTGGACAGCCGGATCTCCGGCGGCATCCCGACCTCGCTGCTGATGCCGGCCGTGCCCGGTCGCACCACCGGCAACGACCTGATCCCGGAGCAGATCGTGCCCGGGGTCGCCACCGGCAAGGTCGGGCCGTCGGCCAAGGCCGAGCTGCCGCTGCCGCTGGTGGACCAGGGCGCCGACCTCGGTGAGCTGCTGCTGGAGGCGCCGGCCGCCCCGCTGCACGCCGACACCCCCGGGATCGGGCTGGGCAAGCCGCTCGCCCTCGCCCAGGACGGCACCGGGCAGCTGGCCGACGGCACGCTCAGGGTCGGCGAGGTCGACCCGCGGCTGATCACCGGCGCGGTGCAGGCCGTCCCCGGTGCCAAGGCCACCCTCGGCAACGAGGACGAGCGGATCTCCGTCACCGACTCGGTGGGGAACCTGGCCGCCACCACCACCGCGACCACCACCGGCGTCGTGGACCAGACCGGCCTGGCCGGACTCGCCCAGCTCTGAGCCGGTCCGGTCCGCGGGCCCGTCGCGGGCGCGCGGACCGGGCACGGGAGCCCGGCACCCCCTCCGTACGGACGGGGTGCCGGGCTCCGCCCGTGCGCCGGCGCGGCTCAGCCCGGCAGGGTGCCGAGCAGCTGACCGACGAGCGGCAGATCGCGCGGGCCGCCGCCCGCGCTCAGCGGGCCGGTCAGCGTGGTGGTGCTGACCGGAGCCAGGCCGCTGTCCTCGGGCTGGACGGTCGCGCCGTTGTTCAGCACATCGGCGGAGGAGTTGGCCCACGGGTCCAGGCGCAGGTCCTTGACCGGCGCGATGCCGTAGCCGAGACCGGTGGTGGTGCCGCCCAGGGCCTGGGCGAGGTCGGTCTTGGCCAGGCCGGCGCCGCCCTGGGCCGGCGCCGCGTGCGCCGTGCCGGCGCCGGCGCCGCCGAGCAGCATCGCGGCGCCCAGGGCGGCGGCCAGGCCGGCCCCGCTCCTCATCGCGACCGTGTTCTTCGCGACCGTGTTCTTCGCGACCATGCGCATCACCCTTCAGGGGTCGGGTCCCCGGGCGGCTGGACCGCGCCCGGGTATGCCGAACTGCCCCCCGGCCGGTTGGGCGGGAGGCAGTTCGGCCGGAACGCGTGCGGATCGGGGATCAGCAGTCGTCCGCGTCGTGGTGCGGGTGCGCGTCCACGTTGGCGCAGCTGTTGCCGAACGCCGGGTTGAGCAGGCCGACCACGTTGATGGAGTTGCCGCACAGGTTCACCGGGATGTGCACCGGGACCTGGAGCTGGTTGCCGGACACCACGCCGGGCGAGCCGGCGGCGACGCCCTCGGCACCGGAGCCGGCGGCGGCGGAGCCCGCCGCGCCCATCACCAGGCCGGCGGCGGCGGCGGAGAGGACGGCGGCCTTCTTCACGTTCTGCATGGGGGTTGATCTCCTCGATCACACACGGGTGGAGCGGGCCGCACCCCGCCGTGGGCGGGGTGCGGCACGGACTCGGTGGAGCGGCGGTCGCCGGTGCGGCGACCGCCGGTTCAGCCGATGTTGGCGCAGTTGTTGCCGAACGCCGGGTTCAGGATGCTGATGACCCCGATGGAGTTGCCGCAGACGTTGACCGGGATGTGCACCGGGATCTGGATCTGGTTGCCGGAGAGCACACCGGGGGAGCCGGCGGCGACGCCCTCGGCACCGGAGCTGGCGAACGCGCCGCCGGCCGCGCCGACGACCAGTCCGGCGGCGGCGAGGGACAGGGCGGCGGCCTTCTTGAGGTTACGCATGTGGTTCTTCCTCCGTTTTCTGCCCGACCGTAAAGGGAATGAGTCGGGAGCCGGGCGAAGGGAAATCATCGCCCGCTGGTTTCTGGGATTGCCGTGATTGTCACTCTGGCGGCCCAAGTCGCGCGTGTCGCCCGTGGCTTGGGCGATGGAGTGGCCGCCGCTGCACCGCGCGTCGCAAGGAATTCCCGCACGGCCGGGAACACTCGCGCAGACGCGCGACCAGGAGTAATTCCGGACGGGCTCGGACCGGCGGCGGATCTCCCGGAGTCGATGGGCCGCCCGGCGGACCGGGCGGCGGTCGCACGCTGGTTCAGGCGTTCGCGCAGTGGTTGCCGAACGCCGGGTTGAGCAGGCCGGCCACGTCGACCGAGTTGCCGCACAGGTTCAGCGGTACGTGCACCGGGATCTCGACCTGGTTGCCGGAGGCCACCCCGGGTGAACCCGCCGCGACACCCTCGGCGGACGCGCCGTGGGCGTGGTGGGCGGTGGCGGCGCCGGCACCGGCGGCCAGCAGGGCGGCGGTGGCCGCCGTGCCGATGACGCCGTGGGCGAGCTTGCGCATGTGCGGTACTCGATTCGTCTGGTGAGCCTGTGCGGAGCGTGTTCCGTCAGGGAGAACGAGGCAGCGCCCGGGGGGAAACGGTCGGGGCCGGTGATCACCCGAATGCCCGGGACCGGTCCCCGTTGAGCCACTCGGGTGACAAAGCGGGTGGCGTCGCAACCGGGCCGGGTGGGTGTCGTTCTAGATGTCGCACTCCCCGTGCATCTCTGTCGAACAGTCAGGAGGCTCCTATGAGCATCAAGAAGACGGCCGCCGTCGGTGCCGCCGTGGTAGGCATCGTGGCGGCCGGTGCCGGCACCGCGATGGCCAGCTCCGGCGCCGAGGGTGTCGCCGCGGGTTCCCCCGGCGTCATCTCCGGCAACCAGCTGCAGGTGCCGGTCCACGTCCCGGTCAACCTGTGCGGCAACACGATCGACATCATCGGTCTGCTCAACCCCGCGTTCGGCAACCACTGCGTCAACGCGGGCTGACCTGCGCCCGGTTCGGCCGGCGCGAGCCGCCGTTCCGCGCTTCCCTCCTGGGGCGCGGGGCGGCGGCTCTCCGCGTTTCCGGGCCCGGCGGGGGAGTCCGGTCCGGTGCTGTCCGGAGCCTTGTTGCGTTACTTGTCAGTACCTAGAATGTGAGACCTGCTCACCTTTCTTTGCTCCGAAACCGTCCGGCGTCCCCGGTCGGGCGGTCCCCCACCCCGCAAGGAGTCACGTGTGATCAGGTCACGACTGTCCGGTGCGCGCAGATCCCGGTCGACGACCCGCCGTTCCCCGTACGGCGCCCTGCTCGCGACGGGCGCCCTCCTCGCCACCCTCGGCCTGGCCGGCGCCCCCACCGCCCTCGCCGACACCGGCGCCCCCACCGCCCTCGCCGACACCGGCGCGGCCGCCGCCCCGGCGACCCGTCCGGCCGCGATCGTCGCCCTCGGCGACAGCGCCATCTCCGGGGAGGGCGCCGGCACCGACACCGGCGACGGCTACTTCCCCGAGACCGACTCGCCCACCGACTACTGCCACCGGCACCCCAAGTCGGAGATCTTCGTCACCGACATCCCCGGTGTCACCCCGATCGACCTGGCCTGCTCCGGCGCCCAGACCGGCGACCTGGTCAGCGACCCCGAGCTGGCCGCGATCACCGGCCCCGGCAGCGGGGACTTCGGCGAGCGCAAGCAGGACGTCCGACTCGCCGAGGTGGCGGGCACGTACGACGTCAAGATGGTGGTCGTCACGATCGGCGCCAACGACGACTTCGACTTCAGCGGGATCATGATGCACTGCCTCGCGCAGTACTTCCCGATCCCCAAGGACCAGGGCTGCCGCGACACCCTCGGCAGCGAGGAGATCGCCAAGCGCGCCGAGCGGGTCAAGCCCAAGGTGGTCGCGGCGCTGCAGAACATCCGCCGGACGATGCGCGCCGCCGGCTACGCCGACTCCGCCTACCAGCTGGTCTACCAGTCCTACTTCAACCCGATCACCCCGGACATCCGCCGCAACGACTACCTCGGCAAGGTCGCCGACGGCTGCCCGGCGTTCCCCGAGGACCTCGCCTGGGGCCACAACTGGGTGGTGCCGCTCCTCAGCGACACCCTGCGCGCCGCCGCCGAACAGGTGCCCGGCGTCCGGTACCTGGACCAGCGGCGGGTCGCCTTCGGCCACGAGGTCTGCGCCGAGTGGACCAGCTCCCCGTACGAGTACACCAACGGGGACGTGATCAACCTCGCCGAGTGGGTCCGCAACGGCTGCGACCAGCAGATCGGCATCCCCGGCCTCTGCATGAACATGGTCCGCCAGTCGTACCACCTGCGGGTGGCCGGCTACCGCGGGGAGGGCGTCTGCCTCGGTCAGTTCTACGCCCGGCCCGACCAGCAGCAGGCCTACTGCACCCTCGACCAGCAGAACACCACGTCCATCCAGCCGCTCACCCCCGGGAAGCCGTTCGGTGACGGGCCCGAGGACGGCGCCTGGTACCAGCTCACCTCCGCCGCCGGCGGCAAGGTGCTCGACCTCTCCGGTGGCGGCACCTACGGCGACTCCACCAACGGTCGCGCCGCCATCACCTACACCCCCACCGGCGGGCTGAACCAGTCCTTCGTCCTGGAGGTCAAGCAGGGCGGGAGCTACGAGCTGGACTTCAGCGGCAACCGGAACATGTGCCTGGACGCCAACGCCGGCTCCACCGCCCCCGGTACCCGGCTCCAGCAGTGGGGCTGCAACGGCGACGGCAACCAGCACTGGGTCTTCGAGCCGGCCGGCGACGGCCTCTACAAGCTGGCCGACTCCCAGGACCGGAGCAAGGTCGCCACCGCCGGTGGCGGCGTCGACGCCAAGGGCAACACCCTGGTCGAGCTCGCGAACGACACCGGTGCGGCCAACCAGCTCTGGCGGCTCACCAAGCTCGGCATCGTCTACCTGCACGGCTGACGCACCGACCCGTACCGACCCGTACCGACCCGTACCGAGCCGCGCGGGTCGGTACGGGTCGGTGCCGGTTCGCCGCCCCGGGCGGGCTCCCGGTCTTCCGGGCCCGGGACGGAAGGTTGCCGCGAGTCCTCGAACCCCAGTGCCGTAGGCTCGCTCGGCGGCGCGTTCGTGGCCGCGCCGATCACGAGCGGGGGCGGGGAGTCCAGAGCGATGAGCACGGCATCGAGTACATCGAGCACGGAACCGGCGAGCGCGGAGCCGTCCGGTGCCGAGGCGGCCCCCGACGACGCCCGCCGGCAGGGCCGCTTCGCCGCCGCGGTGGACCGCTTCGCACCCGCGCTCGGCGCGTACGCGGTGGTGAAGGCCACCGGCCTGACCGTCTTCCTGCTGCTGCTCTCGCACACCGGCGACTTCCTCCGCAAGGACCCGGGCCGCGGCGGCGGCGCCCAGCCCTGGGACGTGCTCGGCACCTGGGACGGCGTCTGGTACCAGCGGATCGCCGAGAACGGCTACGACCCGCAGCTGATCCCGCTGCACGGCTACCCGCTCGCCAGCTACTACGAGAACTCGGCCGCCTTCTTCCCGCTCTACCCGTGGCTGATGCGCCTGGTCGGCGCCGTCACCGGTCTCGGCCCGTACGGTTCGGGCATCGCGGTCTCGGTGCTGGCCTCGTTCGTCGCGGCGGCCGGCATCTTCGCCGTCGCCGAGCGGCTCGGCGGCTTCCGGGCCGGGGTGATCGCCGCGGTGGTCTGGGGCCTCTTCCCGGGGTCGGGGGCCGAGTGGGCGGTCTACTCGGACTCGTTGTTCGTCGCGATCTCCGCCTGGGCCTGCTACTGCGTGATGACGCACCGCTGGCTCGCCGCCGGACTGCTCGCGCTCGCGGCCGGCCTCAACCGGCCCACCGCCGCCGCCCTGATCGCGGCCGTCTCGATCGCCGCGCTGGTGGCCCTGGTCCGGCGCACGGACGGCGTGGCCCGGCCGCTGACCGCGATGCTGATCACCCCCTGGGGCCTGCTCTGGTACGTCGGCTGGGTCGGCTACCGGATGGACGACTGGGGCGGGTACTTCAAGCTGCAGCGCGGCGCGTGGAACCGCTACTTCGACTGGGGCGCCTCCACCGCGCGCACCTTCCTGGACGTGATCACCGGGCACTGGGACTTCTGGCAGTCCAACCCGGCGCCCGACCTCATCGCGGTGGTCCTGCTGATCGCCCTGCCCGGGCTGCTGGTGCTGCTGCTGCGCACCCGGCCGCCGCTGGTGCTGGTGGTCTACACGCTGCTGACCGTCTTCACCGCGCTGAGCAGCAACCAGATCTTCGGCAACATCTCGCGCTACCTGCTGCCCGCCTTCCCGCTCTTCATCGGCCTGGCCATCGCGCTGCGCCGGGTGCGGGTGTCCACGCTGGTGGGGCTGTTCGCGATGCCGACGCTCGCGGCGGGCTGGTACGCGGGGTACGCGCTGTTCGAGCTGGGCATTCCGTAGACCGCGACGGGCGGTCGGTGGGGCCGGTGGGACGCCCGCCACGCGGGGATTGGTTGGCCACGGGATCATCTGCCGGCAGACGGCCTTGCTACGCTCGGACGCATGACGACGAGCCCTCCCGTACGCCAGATCCGTGACATCTCCGGCCTGCTGGACCACGCCAGCCATGTACTGGCGACCCGGATGTCGGCCGCCTTCACCGAGCTGGGGATCACCCCGCGCGCCTACTGCGTGCTGTTCCACGCGCTGGAGACCGAGCGCACCCAGATCCAGCTGGCCGAGCTCGCGGACCTGGACAAGACCACCATGGTCGTCACCGTGGACGAGCTGGAGAAGCTGGGCCTGGCCGAGCGCCGCCCGTCCGCCACCGACCGCCGGGCCCGGATCATCTGGGTGACCGAGGCGGGGGAGCGGGCCGTCGAGCTGGGGACCGCGATCGCCGACCGGGTGCACCGCGAGGTGCTGGAGTCGCTGCCCGAGCCCGAGCGGGCGGTCTTCGTCTCGGCGTTGAAGCACCTGGTGGAGGGGCATCTGGCGGAGCCGGTGGAGAGCGACCGGACGGTTCGGCGGGCCCGCCGCTCCCGCGGCTGAGCATCCCGAAAGGGACCTTCCTGAGAAAGATAGTCCTGAACGAGACTATCTGTTAGTGTCATACCCGGTACTCGACGAACCGGGAGACCCACGATGACCACGCATGCCACCGACGCACCCGCGCCCAGCGCGCCCGCACCGATCGCGCCCACTCCGGGCGCGTCCGCCCCTACCCGGGCCGGATCGGCCCGCTCCCGCGCCCTCGCCCTGGCGGTGCTCTGCGCGGGAATGCTGATGATCATCCTGGACGGGTCGATCGTCACCGTGGCGCTGCCGGCCATCCAGGCCGACCTGGGGTTCTCGTCCGCCGACCTGACCTGGACGGTCAACGCCTACCTGATCGCCTTCGGCGGCCTGCTCCTGCTGGCCGGCCGGCTCGGTGACCTGATCGGTCGCAAGCGGGTCTTCATCGCCGGACTCGCCGTCTTCACCGCCGCCTCGGTGCTCTGCGCGGTCGCCACCGGCCAGGGCATGCTGATCGCCGCCCGCTTCCTCCAGGGCGTCGGCGGTGCGATGGCCTCCGCGGTCAGCCTCGGCATGATCGTCACGCTCTTCCCCGAGCCGGGTGAGCGCGGTCGGGCGATCGGCGCCTTCAGCTTCGTCGGCGCGGCCGGCGCCTCGATCGGCCAGGTCCTCGGGGGAGTCCTCACCCAGGCCCTCAACTGGCACTGGATCTTCCTGATCAACCTGCCGCTCGGCCTCACCGCCGTCCTGCTCGCGGTGCGGGTGCTCGACGCCGACCGCGGCCCGGGGCTGCGGGCCGGTGCCGACGCCCTCGGCGCCGTGCTGATCACCGCCGCCCTGATGCTCGGCATCTACACCATCGTCGGTACCGGCGAGCACGGGTGGACCTCCGCCCGCACCCTCGGCCTCGGCGCGCTCGCCGTCCTGCTGCTGGCCGGCTTCCTGCTGCGCCAGGCGCGCGCCGCCCACCCGCTGCTGCCGCTGCGGATGCTCCGCTCCCGTACCGTCGCCGGCGCCAACCTGGTGCAGGTCCTCGCGGTGTCCGGGCTGTTCGGCTTCCAGATCCTGCTCGCGCTCTACCTGCAGAACGTGCTCGGCTACGGGGCGGCCGCGACCGGTCTCGCCATGCTCCCGGCGGCGGTGGCCATCGGAGCCGTGTCGCTGTTCCTCTCCGCCCGGCTGAACGCCCGCTTCGGCGAGCGCAACGTGCTGCTGGCCGGGCTGGCCCTGCTGGTCCTCGCCCTGGGGCTGCTGGTCCGACTGCCGGTCGACGCCGACTACGTCGTCCACCTGCTGCCGACCATGCTGCTGATCGGCGGCGGCGGTCTGGTGCTGTCGGGCCTGACCGGGCTGGGCATGTCCGGCGCCGGGGCGGCCGACGCGGGTACCGCCTCCGGCCTCTTCAACACCACGCAGCAGGTCGGCGCGGCGCTCGGGGTCGCCGTGCTCACCACCCTCGCCGCCACCCGGACCGGGACGCTGGCCGGAGCCGGGCACCCGGCCGCCGAGGCCCTCACCGGCGGGTTCCGGCTGGCGTTCGCCGTCGCCGCCGGGCTGCTGACGCTGGCCCTGCTGGTCACCGCCGTCGTGCTGAGGTCCACGCGGTCCACCGGAGTCGCCGGGTCCGCCGGGCAGGCCGTCGCGCCGGTGCTCTGAGAACTCCCCCTCGTGCGGGCCACCGGGTCGATCCCGGTGGCCCGCAGGGCTGTTCACGGGTGCCCGGGGTGGGGTTGTCAAGGATCGGGAAGGGATTCCGGGGCAATTCTCACGCGCTCTCCGGAACATGTCGGCTATGCCGGTCTTCAGGGGGTTGCGGCTTCCGGGGGAAGTGGCCGGAGACCTTCCGGATATGGGCATTAGGTGTGATCATCGCCAAATTCGGGGCGGAATCCGCAGCCGTACGGAAAAGGCGACCGGAGCCCGCACCACCCCGCGGCCGACTCCGCTCTCCCGCGCGCGGGTCGGCGTCCGGAGGCGAGCGGAGGAGTCCGGAGGCGTGCGGAGCGGCCGCGGCGCGGAGCGGGGCACGCGGAGGCGGCCGACGGCGGTGACGGCGAGGGGCAGTGGTGCGCACGCGGTGCGCGGGCGGCGGCCGGCGGGGTGGGCACGGCTGCCACCGAAGTGGGGCGCGGTCCGCGCGTGCTGAGCCGGGTTCTCCGGCGGCGGGCACGTCGCGTCGCGTCGTTCGAGCGGGTCCGCGCCGCGCCGGCGGGTCGGGATCGTGGACCGACGGTGACCGGGGGCGGACCGGGTGGGCTCAGCCGGAGCGTTCGGCCTGGGCCAGCGTGACGGCGAGGGAGCGCCAGACCTCGGAGGCGAGGTCGATGTTGGCCGCGTCCTGGGCCTGTTGGGCGAGTTGTTCCAGCTCTCGGATCGCGGCGTCGCGCTCACCGTTCAGGATGCGCAGCTGGTTGCGCAGCATGAGGTGCCGGACGCGGTCGCGAAAGGACAGGTGCTCGGGGTGGTCGCCGAGTCGTTCGCAGAGTTCCCGGGCGGCCGGGTGGTCCTCCTGGTGGAAGGCCAGGTGCGCCTGGAGGGTGAGGAACTCCTGCTGGTGGACCGGCAGGCTCAGCAGCTCGACGGCCGGGGCGGCCTCGCGGAGCCGGCGTTCGGCCTGGTCGGTGCGGCGCGGATCCATCCGCAGGTAGAGCGAGGCGGCGGCGAGTCTCAGCCGCATCCAGAGCACCAGTTCCTCGTTGCCGGCGCCCAGCAGGTCCATGGCCTGTTCCAGCAGGGCGGCCGCGTCGGCGTGCCGGCCCTGGCGGATCCGGATGCTGCCGGCGGTCCAGAAGGACTCGGCGCGCAGGGCGACCGGGAGTTCGTCGACGAGCCGGAGCACCTGGTCGGTGTGGTCCACGGCCTCGACGAGGCGGCCCGTCTCGGCCTCGACGGAGATCAGGACGAGCAGGGTGCGGGTCAGGTCGCTGCGGGAGAGCTGGTGCTCGGTCGCGAGGGCGTAGGCCTCGGTGGCCATCCGGTGGGCGGCGGGGACGTCGCCGGTGGTCCTCTGACATCGGGCCAACTGGACCCGGGCTCTGACCTGCAGGTGCGGGTGCTCGATCTGGTCGCTCAGCTCGGTGAGCGCCTGCAGGGTGCGCTGCTGGTCCTGGCGGGCGCCGCTCTTGCGCTGGTTCTCGGCCAGCATCCAGAGGGACTGCCAGCGCAGCGCCGGGTGGGTCGGGGCGCCCTGCCGCACGGTGTCCAGCAGCATCCGGGTGGCGTCCTCGGTGTCACTCCCGGAGACCACCATGGCGAGCGTTTCGGCGGTACGGTCGGCCGGTTCGGCCTGGAACGACGAGAGCGGCAGGTCCAGCTTCTCGCAGAGGTAGGCCACCGCGCGGTCGGTCGGCGGGCGGCTGCCCGACTCCAGACGGGAGAGGTAGGCGGCGGACATGCCGGGCCCTGTCAGCTGGGCCTGCGAGATGCCTCGGTTCTGCCGGATCGTCCGTAGCCGGATGCCGAAGTAGGGCTGTGGCAGGGTTGGGATGGACGTCTGGAGCATGGCGACGACACTGCCACAGCGCCACCGTCATTTGTCAAGCCCGCACCGGGACCCCGGCAATTCTGTCAATCCGGGGCCCGGCGCGCGGTGGATCAGGGCTGGTCGCAGCGGCTCACGGCCACTCGATGTCGCCCTCCTTGCCGTCGGGCACGACGATCGTGATGCCGCTTCCGGCCGTGGTCGAGGTGGCCGTATGGGCCGACAGGGCATGGAGGTTCTGTGCCGCGCCGAATGCGAGGACCACCGCCAGTCCGGTGAGCGCGAGCGTGCGGCGGAGTGTGTTCATCGTGCATTCCCTAGGGTTGTTCAGCAGTGATTCCTGGCGGCGGTACGGGCCGGCTTCCCCCCGATCACTCCGCAGCGGCAACGTAGCTCACCTCGGGTTCTTTGACAAGCATCTGCCAAAGACATTGACAAACTTGGCAAGCGATCGAAGGGTGCTGTCTTATGGGGCTGTAGCGGAGGAGGGGTGGTGGCGGTGACGGGGGCGGTCACGTCCGAGGTCAACAGTGTGCCGATCGCGGAGTTGAGGCCGGCCGACTCGCCGCGGCTCGCGGGCGAGGACAGCGGACATGTCGAGACGCTGGCGCAGAGCGGGACGGCCTTCGACCCGATCCTGGTGCACCGGGCCACCCGGCGGGTGGTCGACGGCATGCACCGGTTGCGCGCCGCCGCGCTGCGCGGTGAGCGCCAGATCAGGGTGCGGTACCTGGACGGGCCGGAGGAGGAGATCTTCATCCGCTCGGTCGAGGCCAACGTGGCGCACGGCCTGCCGCTGACCCTGGGGGACCGGCGGGCGGCTGCGACCCGGATCCTCGACAGCCACCCGGGCTGGTCGGACCGGGCGATCGCCCGCACGACCGGGCTGTCGCCGAAGACCGTGGGAGCGATCAGGCGTCGTTCGAGCGAGGAATATCCTCAGTCGAGCGCCCGGGTGGGCCAGGACGGGCGGATCCGCCCGGTGGATCCCGTCGAGGGGCGCCGGGCCGCGGTCGCGCTGCTGACCGAGCGGCCCGAGGCGACCCTGCGCGAGATCTCGCAGGCCGTCGGCATCTCGTCCAGTACCGCGCACGAGGTGCGCCGGCTGCTGCGGCAGGGCGAGGACCCGCTGCGGCTGGCCGGGCGCGTCCCGCGGCAGGACCGCCGTGCCCTCCCGGCCAGGTCCGGCCAGGCCGCGCGGTCGCGGACCCCGGAGCCCGACCGGTCGGGCATCCTGGAGCGGCTCGCGAAGGACCCGTCGCTGCGCTTCACCGAATCCGGGCGGCTGCTGCTGCGTTGGTTGGGCACCCATGACTTCGACGCGCGGACCGGCCAGGAGCTGATCGCCGCCGTGCCGCCGCACTGTGCCGCCGCCGTGGCCGACCTGGCGAGCAGCTTCGCGCGCGAGTGGAGCCGCTTCGCCGAGGAGCTGGCCCAGCGTGCCGACCTCCCGGACGGTGGCCGCCCCAAGGCTTCTTGACGCTCGATCACGAGCGTTGCGAGGATCGACGCGCTGCTGCCGTGAGTGCGACGAGAGCCACCGGCACGGTGGCTCCCCGCGCGTCCGTCCCGCCTCTTCCCGTGCTCGGCGCCCGCAGCGCGCCGACACCGCCGGCTTCGGATCCCGAGCCTGCGCCCGGGCCGGCCGGACCGCGACCATCCCTGCTTCCGAACACCAAAGGAGACGGCCGTGGCGCCAGCCACCGAGTCCACTGTCGACATCGCCATCGTCGGAGCCGGCCCCGCGGGCCTGTACGGCGCGTACTACGCCGGGTTCCGCGGCCTGACCAGCGCGGTGATCGACGCGCTGGAGCAGCCGGGCGGCCAGGTGGCCGCGCTCTACCCGGAGAAGCGGCTGTACGACGTGGCCGGCCATGTCGCGGTCAAGGGGCGGGAGTTGATCGACAACCTGCTGGAGCAGGCCGCGCCCTTCGAGCCGCGCTACCTGCTGGGCCAGACCGCGACGACCCTCGCGCCGCACGGCAGCGGGTGGGAGATCACCACCGACACGGGAAGCCGGGTCCTCGCCGGCGCGGTGGTGATCTCGGCCGGCATCGGCCGCGTGGTGCCCCGCACCCTGCCGTGCTCGCTGCCCTACGAGGGCCGGGGCGTCGCCTACCACGTGCCCCGGCTGGAGGAGCACCGCGACCGCGACGTGGTGATCGTCGGCGGCGGCGACAGTGCGGTGGACTGGGCGCTGGCGCTGGCCCCGATCGCCCGATCGGTCACCGTCGTCCACCGGCGCGGCACCTTCCGGGCCCACGAGCACAGCGTGAAGCAGCTGTACGCGGCCCCCGTCCGAGTCGTCACCGACGCCCAGGTGACCGCCTGCCACGGCACCGACGCCCTGGCGGGAGTGACCGTCCGCAGTCCCGAGGGCGAACTGGAGCTGCCCGCGCAGGCGCTGGTCGCCGCACTCGGCTTCTCCTCCCAGCTGGGACCGATCGCCGACTGGGGCCTGACCCTGGAGCACCGCCAGATCCTGGTCGACGCCGCCATGCGGACCAGCCTGCCGCAGGTCTACGCGGTCGGGGACGGCTGCACCTACCAGGGCCGGGTCCCGCTGATCTCGGTCGGCTTCGGCGAGGCCGCCACCGCCGTGAACCACGCGGCCGTGGCGCTGCGCCCGGGGGCCCAGCTGGCCCCGGAGCACTCCTCCGACTTTCCGCAGTCCGGTCCGGCCTGAGCCGACGACCGCCCCGACGCGCTCCGGCGCGTGCCGCCACACCGATGAGAGGAAGCCAATGATGACGACACCTCAGATTGAGTCGGGCCAGTTCAGCGAGGTGATCCCCGGCGTGGTCGACGGGACGGTCACCGCCACGCTCGACGCGGAGGGCAACGTCTCCCTCCACGTCCTGGTCGGCCGGCACGGCCGGAACTCCGAGCGGTGCGACCGCATCGAGTTCATCCTCACCGAGGAGAACGCCCAGCAGCTGGGCGCGATGCTGACCGACGCCACCACCGCGCGAACCGGGCCGGTGCCCTGCTCGGTGGGCGTCCGGCTGAACTCCCCTTTCACCGGGACCGAAGCGGATCTCGCCTCCGCCGGTCCGTCGGCGCGTTGAGCTACGCGCTGACGGCCTCCCAGGTCGTCCGCATGCTCGGCGACTGGCGGGCGGCCGGGCCGGCCTACGCGGACCTGGCGGAGGCGTTCCAGGTGCTGATCGCCGACGGCCGGCTGCCGGCCGGGGCCCGGCTCCCGGCCGAGCGGACCTTCGCCGCCCAGTGCGGACTCAGCCGCAACACCGTCACCGCGGCCTACCGGATCCTGCGCGAGCGGGGGTTCCTGGCCAGCGACCGCGGGGCGGGCTCGTTCGTCCGGCTGCCGGAGCCCGGACGACGGACCCGGGCCCCGTACTCCCTGGCGGCCCGCGGCGCCGGGTCGATCGACCTGGCGGTGGCCTCGCTGCCCGCCCCCGAGGCGGTCCTCGGCACCGCGACCAGGCTGGCCGCCGGGGACCTCGCCCGGTACTCGCACCTGCACGGCTACGACGTGGCCGGGGTGGCCGAGCTCCGCCGGGAGATCGCCGAGGACTTCACCCGGCGGGGCGCTCCGACCGGTCCCGGCCAGATCCTGGTGACCGCCGGGGCCGACCACGCGCTCGGCCTGATCATCCGGCTGCTGTCCCGGCCGGGCGAGGCGGTGATCACCGACAGTCCGACGTACCCCAACGTGATCGACCTGACCAGGGCGCTGGGCCGCCGGCTGCTCACCGTGGGCCTGGGCGCCGACGGCTGGCACACCGACGTCTGGACGTCCGCGCTGCGCCAGGAGGCGCCCAGGCTCGCCTATCTGATGCCGGACTTCCACAACCCGACCGGCCTGGTCATGCCGGACTCCGCGCGGTCCGCGATCGTCGACGCCTCGCGCGCTTCGGGCACCTACCTGGTGGTCGACGAGGCGCTGCGCGAGCTCGCGCTGGACGGCGGGGAGCCGCCCCCGCCGATGGCCTCCTACTCGACGCCCGACCACGTCATCACCATCGGCACCATGAGCAAGACCTGCTGGGCCGGCCTGCGGGTGGGCTGGATCCGGGCGTCCAAGCCGGTGATCGCCCGGCTGATCGGGCTGCGCAACCTGGTCGACACCGGCAACTCGCTGCTCACCCAGCTCATCGGGCTGCGCGTGCTGGAGTCCGGGGACAGTCTGCTGCGGGAGCGGCGGGAGCTGCTGCTGGAGCGCCGCCGGGTCCTGGCGCAGCTGCTGGAACGGGACTTCCCCGAGTGGCGGTTCGCCCTGCCGCGGGGCGGTCTCTCGCTCTGGGTGGACCTCGGGGCCCGGCTCGGCTCGCCGCTGGCGCAGGCGGCCGGCCGGCGCGGGGTGGAGATCCTCTCCGGGGGTCGCTTCGGCGTGGACGGCACGCTGGAGAGCCATATCCGGATCCCGTTCGTCGCCGACGAGCCGACCCTGGTCGCGGGCTGCGAGCGCCTCGCGGAGGCCTGGCGGGAGGTCCGGCTCACCGGTCGGGGGAGCCGGCGGACCCAGGCGGCCGCCTGATGCCGGGCGGGCCGTCGTCACGGCGCCAGCGCCAGCGGCGCCCCGCCCGGCGACGCGGGCGCGCCCGGCAGTTCGCGCATCCGCCGCAGCGGCGACAGCAGGACCGGCAGGACGGCGAAGAGCTCACCCACGACGCCCACCCACATCGCCTGCCGGACACCGAGGGTCTGCCCCAGCACGCCGCCGATCAGCGCGCCCAGCGGCATCGCGCCCCAGACCAGGAAGCGCACCGTCGCCGTCATCCGGCCCAGCAGCGGCTTCGGGCAGAGCTGCTGGCGGAACGCCACCCCGGTGATCTTGAAGGTCATGAAGACCACCCAGCCCAGCGCCTGGAGCAGCAGCGCGACCGCGAACCGCCAGTCCGCCTGGTACATCGGCAGCGCCAGCAGCCAGAGCGCGGCGCTGGTGATCATCGCCGCGCACATCGCCGGCCCCTGGCCGAACCTGGTCACGATCCGCACCGTGACCAGGCTCCCGATCAGGCCGCCGACCGCCTCCGCGGTGAACACCAGCCCGCACAGGAACGGCGACAGACCGAGCTCGCCGGCGAGCAGCACCAGCAGCATCGAGGCGCCGATCGTGCCGCACATGTTGGAGATCGCCGCGGTGAGGGTGATCGAGCGCAGCAGCCGGTCGCCGAAGACGAACCGCAGCCCCTCGCCGATCTCGGCCCGCAGACTCGCGTCCGGACGGATCTCGGGCCGCTCCTCGGGCCGCTTGATCCGGGTCACGAAGAGCGCCGACAGGACGAAGCTCACCGCGTCGACCACGAGGGCCACCGGCGCGGTCAGCGCCCCGACCAGCACCCCGCCCGCGCCCGGCCCGCCGACCTGGATGGTGCTGCGGCTGGCCTCGATCTTGACGTTGGCCTCCACCAACTGCGCGTCCTCGACCAGGTGGGGCAGGTAGCTGCCGTGCGCCGCGTCGAAGAACGCGGTGCAGACGGACATCCCGAAGGCGACCCCGTACAGCTGGAGGAGCGTCAGGCCGTCCAGCCAGGCGGCGATCGGGACGGAGGCGAGCAGCGCGGCCCGGCCCAGGTCGCCCAGGACCATCACCCGACGCCGGCGCACCCGGTCCACCCAGGCACCGGCCGGCAGGCCGATGAGCAGGAACGCCAGGTACTCGAAGGTCACCAGGAGGCCCGCCTGGAAGGGCGTGGCCTTGAGCGTGCCGATCGCGACCAGCGGGAGGGCGATGAGGGTCACCGCCGTTCCCGCCTGGCTCACCGAGTCGGCCGCCCAGAACCGACGGAAGTCGGTATGGCGGAAGAGACTGGTGCGAGGCGCTGTCATGGCGGCCAACACCACCACCCTGGAGCCGGAACGGCCATTGTTTTAGTCTGGGCGAAAACCTCGCGGGGCGGTCGGAGGACGAGGCCATGGGTGAACTGCGGTTCGGCGTACACGACATCGTCAACATCAGGTTCGCGATCTCCCCGCTCTGGGAGACCGTCGCCAGCCTCCGGGTGGTCGCCGACCCGGGCCGGTACGTCGTCCATCTCCCCTGGATCAGAAGGGCGTTGGCGCTGCGGGAAGATCGCGCGCTGGTGACCCGGACGGCGGCGCTCGCGGCCCTGCTGCCGCTGCGCGACGACGGGCCGGCCTTTCTCACGCCGTCACCGCGCTGCCCGCTCGCCGAGATCGAGGAGGAGCTCGCGATCCTGCTGGCCACCCCGGCCGACGAGGTCCGGGCCGGTCTGGGCGCCGGCTGTCCCACGCGGCCCCGCTCACCGTTCGGGCGCCGGCTCGCCGAGGATCCGGAGCGGGCCCTGCCCGAGCTGGCCGACGCCGTGCACGCCTGGTGGCTGGCGGCGGTCAGGCCGCACTGGCCGCGGATCCGCGCGGTGCTGGAGGCGGACATCGCCCACCGCACCCGCCGGCTCGCCGAGGACGGCATCCAGCAGGTGCTGGGCGGCCTCCACCCGAGCCTGCGGTGGGCCGGGGACCGGCTGGTCTCGCCGGACCTCCCGGCGGCCGGGCTCGACCTGGGGGGCACCGGCATCACCCTCACCCCCAGCGCCTTCGCCGGGCGGTGCCACCTGCTGACCGCCCGTCGGTCGACCCCGCCCGGCGCGGTCTACCCGTCCCGGGCGCTCGGGGTGCTCTGGGAGCGCCGGGAGAGCGCGGGGGACGGCCTGGCCCGGCTGCTCGGCCGCAGCCGGGCCCAGTTGCTGGCCTGCACCAGCTCGCCGACCACCACCACCCAGCTGGCCGCCCGCACCGGGCTCAGCCTGGGCGCGGTGTCCCAGCACCTCGCGGTGCTGCGCGACGCCGGACTGGTCACCAGCCACCGGTACCGGCGCGAGGTGAATTACACGGTCAGTGACCTGGGGACGGCCCTGTTGCAGCAGGCGTAGTTCCGGGCGCTATCGCGTTGACAGACCGACCGGCCGCCCAGCATGCTCCTCTGGTGTCCCAATCGAGCCCGGCGCCCAAAAAGAGCCTGATTTCCCATCACGATTTCCGGCAACTCTGGGCCGGTCAGTCCATCAGCCAGGTCGGCTCGGCGGTGACACTGCTCGCCCTGCCGTATCTGGCGATCAAAGAGCTGGACGCCACGCCTTTCCAGGTCACGCTGCTCACGATGTTCCAGTACCTCGCATTCCTGCTGCTCGGCCTGCCGGCCGGCGCCTGGGTCGACCGAATGCGGCACCGCCGGGTGATGATCGTGGGCGATGTGGGCCGGGCGATTCTGCTCGGCTCCATTCCGGTCGCCTACGCCTTCGACGCGCTCACCCTGACCCAGCTCTACGCCGTCACCTTCGGCGGCTCGGTGCTCACCCTGTTCTTCGACGTGGCCTATCAGAGCGTGCTGCCCTCGCTGGTGGCCGACGACCAGCTCGTCGAGGGGAACGCCAAACTGGAGGCGACCCGCAAGGTGGCCGAGGTCGGGGGCCCCGGTCTGGCCGGCGCGATCATCAACGTCCTCAGCGCACCGCTGGCCATCGCGGTCAACTCGGTCGGTTTCCTGGGCTCCGCGTTCTTCCTGACCCGCATCCGGCGGCCCGAGCGGCGGCCGGAACCCCGTCCGGACAGCAACCTGCGCAAGGAGATGGGCGAGGGCCTGCGCTTCGTGCTCGGCCACCCGATCCTGCGGCCGATCGCCGCCACCGCGACGATCTCCAACCTGTGGGGCACCATCGGCATCTCGCTGCTGGTGGTCCTGCTGGCGGACACCCTGCACCTGTCGGCCCTGCTGGTCGGCCTGGTCTTCAGCGCCGCGGCGCTGGGCGGCATCGCCGGCGCGGTGCTGGCGGAGCGGGTCGTCGCCCGGCTGGGCCAGGGTCCGGCGATCTGGATCTGCATGGTCGCCAGCACCGCCTGCTGGTTCCTCGCGCTCCCGCTCTACCAGGCGGACTGGCGGCTCGCCCTCGGCATCGTGCTGCACGGCCTGGGCTGGATCCCGTTCATCATCTACAACGTCACCCAGGTCAGCTTCCGGCAGCGGGTGACCCCCAAGCACCTGATGGCCCGGATGAACGCCACGATCCGCTTCATGGTCTGGGGCGTGGTGCCCGTCGGCGCCCTGCTGGCCGGGGTGCTGGCCGAGAAGTACGGCGTCCGGGCGGCGATGTGGGTGGGCGTGGTCGGCGAGCTCTTCGCCGTCCTGCCGGTGGTGCTCTCTCCGCTGCGCGCCATGCGGGAGCTCCCGACGGCGCCGGAGGACGAGCCGGTGGCGGCCCCCGCCACCGTGTGACCTCGGCGTTCTCCCGGCCCACCCCGCCGGATGATCTCCGGTACCCGCGCGGGCGCCCGCGCTATTTCACGGACCGTTTCTCCGGCGGCGCCGCCCGATTTCTCCCGCAGGCTGTTTCCCCGATACCTCGGTAATTCCCCCGGCCCGTGCCCGGCCCGCTCGACCGGGCCGGCCACGGGCCTTTTCGCGGCCGGGCCGGCCGGGGCCATGGTGCCAAGCATGGCGAATTGGCACTGTCCGAGCAGGGTGCCGGTTGCTAGCGTCCTTATCGACGGGGAATGCGCCATTGAGCCGCACATTCGGAGCAGTATGTGGCGCCTCCCCGGCATGGCAGCGCATTGGTACTAGGAGGAAACAAGTGGCAGCGGAAACCCTGGACCGCGAGAAGCTGGAAAACCTCGCGGCCGAGCTGATCGAGAAGCAGTTCCAGCGCGTTCCCAAGATGCGCGAGCTGCACGCCGGCGAGTGGACGGACCGGGACTTCTACATCCGTCACATCACCGAGACCGTGCTTCGCATCCGTCTGAACAACGAGGTCGACACCTACGCCCTCTTCAAGGTCGGTTCGAAGGACGACACCCTCGCCGCCCACCTCGCCAAGTACCTGGCGGAGGAGTTCGGCCACGAGAGCATGTTCACCCGTGACCTCTTCAAGTTCGGCCTGACCCAGGAGGACATCGACGCCACCGATGTCTTCCCGTCGACGAAGAAGCTGATGGGCTACCTGCGCCTTGAGGCCGACTCGCGCGGCCCGGCGCCCACGACGGTCTGGGACTGGCTGGTCGAGTGGTACTCCGACCGCTACAACCCCACCATCACGAACAAGGCCGCCGAGGACTTCGGCCGCGAGTTCGTCGCGGGCACCGCGACCCACATCGAGTTCGACGAGTCGCACGACCACGACGAGCTGATGTTCCGTACGGTCGCCCGCGCGGTCGAGGTGTTCGGCACCCCGAAGCAGGCGTACCAGGACCTCACGACCTTCGTGGAGCTCATCGGCGACTACTTCGCCGAGCTCTACGAGCTGACCGTGGGCAGCAAGCAGCCCGCCGGGGTCTGAGTGAGAACGGCACGGGCGCGGCCTCGCGCCGCGCCCGTGCCGGCCGCCCGTGATCATGTCGCGCACCCGTCCGTGAGGGTTGAACACTGATGTCTGAACAACTGCCCGCCCCGCGCGGGCGCGTCCTGATCGTCGAGCCGAGCTCGTCAGGGGTCGCCCTGCTCGCGGAGGCGCACGCGCTCGGTTTCGAGACCGTCGTGGCGTCGGCGGACGTCGACGACCGTCGCCTCCCGGACGCGGCCCGCGACCACGTCGACCGGCTGGTCGTGGTGGACACCAACGACGAGCAGGCGCTGGCCGAGGTCGCCGCCGCACTCCACGCCGAGCGCCCGCTGGCCGGCATCGTGCCGGGGTTCGAGTTCTACGTGGACACCGTGGCGCGGATCGCCCCGGCGCTGGGCCTGCCCGGTCTGCGCGCCGACACCGCGCGCGGGCTGCGCAACAAGGCCACCATGCGCCGGCTCGTCGAGGCGGCGGGGCTGCGGGTCCCGCGGCACGCCGAGGCCGCGGACGAGCGGGAGCTGCTCGCCGCCGCCGACCACGTCGGCTTCCCGGCGGTCCTCAAGCCCACCGAGTCCGCCGGCAGCATCCACGTCAGCCGCGTCGACTCGCCGGAACAACTGCTCGCCGCCTTCCGCAGCCTGCGGGCCGACCACCGCTCCGACCTCGGCCGGCTCCTCGACGGACCGGTGCTGCTGGAGGAGTACCTGGACGGTCCCGAGGTCAGCGTCGAGGGCTACGTCGAGAACGGCCGCGCCGTCGTCCTGGCGGTCACCACCAAGATGCTCGGCCCGGAGCCCTACTTCGTGGAGCTCGGCCAGATCATGCCGCACCCGGCGGCCCCGGAGGCCAAGGCGGCCATCGACGCCTACGTCGCCGGCGTCTGCGAGGCGCTCGGCGTCACCCGCGGGCCGTTCCACTGCGAGCTGCGGCTGCCGGCGGGGGAGCCGGTCCTGATCGAGCTCGGTGCCCGGCTGGCCGGCCACCGCATCCCGAAGCTGGTGGAGGCCGTCACCGGGCTCTCCCAGGTGCGGATCATGCTCGCCGGCTACACCGGCCTGAGCGCCCAGGAGGTGGGTGCCGCCTCGGCGCCGACCGCCAAGTACGTGGGCATCGCCTGCTTCACCGCCTACGGGCTGTCGCGGTACCGCGCCATCGAGGGTCTGGACGAGCTGCGCGCCCACCCGGACACCCTGGAGGTGCGGCTCTACGTCGGGCCGGGGGAGCCGATCCCGCCGGCCGAGGACTTCCGCTGCTTCCTCGGCCATGTGGTCTACAAGGCCGAGTCGTACGAGGACGCCGCGACGCGCTGGCACGCCGTCCGGGACGAGGTGCGCTTTGTCTAGTCGAGAGATCCCGCAGTACCTGGTCATCAACCGGTTCGACGACGAGTTCGGCGAGTACCACCGGTTCGTCGAGCCGGGCAGCTGCCGGCTCGCGTACATCACGCTGCCCTGCGGCCTGCCGATCCTGGACGAGGAGAACGCCCTCGACCTCGTGGTGGTCGACGACCTGGAGATCGGGACCCTGCTCCCGATCGCCCGGCGGCTCGCCGAGCTGCACGGCGGCTTCGACGCCGTCGTGGGCCCCTCGGAGTACGACGTGCTCTCCACCGCGCAGCTGCGGGTGGAGCTCGGAATCCCCGGCTGGCGGCCGGAGTTCGTGACCGCCTTCCGTGACAAGGCCCGGATGAAGGACCTCGTCGGCGGTGCCGGGCTGCGGGTGCCGCGGTTCTGCCGGCTGGACGCGGCCAGCACCGCCGCCGGGATCGCGGCCGAGGTCGGGCTGCCGCTGATCCTCAAGCCGCGGGCCGGCTGGTCGGCGCGCGGTGTGGTGCTCGTCCGCGACGAGGCCGAGCTGGCCGCGCTGCTGGTCGAACAGGGCGCCGAGCTCGACGGCTACGAGTGCGAGGAGTACGTCGAGGGCGCGATCCTGCACGTGGACGGCATCCGCCGGGGCGGCAAGTTCCACTTCGTCAGCGCGTCGGAGTACATCAACACCTGCCTGGACTTCCTGACCGGCACCCCGCTCGGGTCGGTCCTGCTCGACCCCGGCCCCCGGCTGGACCGGGTCGCCGAGTTCACCGGCGGCTGCCTGGACGCCCTGGACCTCGTCGACGGGCCCTTCCACCTGGAGCTGTTCGACACGGCCGACGGGGAGCTGGTCTTCCTGGAGGTCGGCCTGCGCCCCGGCGGCGCGGAGGTGCCCTTCGTGCACCGCGACCTGTTCGGCATCGACCTGTTCGCCGAGGCGTTCCGGGCGACCATCGGCCTGCCGCCGGCGGTGCCGGCCGAGGCGCTGCCCGGCGGGGTCGCCGGCGGCTGGGTCAGCATCCCCGAACCGCGGCCGTACCCCAGCACGGTGGTGTCCCGCAGCTCGCTGCTGGACAGCGTCGACGAGGTGTACGCGGAGGTCGTCCCCGAGGTCGGCACCGTCTTCGACGGCACCGGCGGGTACGAGCACATCGGCGGTCGGTTCCGGCTGCGCGGCACCGACCACGCCGCCGTGCGGCGCGCGGCGCTCGCGGTGATGGACCGCTACCGGCTGGTGGTCGAGCACGAGGGGCCGGTTGCCCGATGACCTCTGCTCTCACCAGCCCGGTCGGGATCCTGATCGCCCGGGGCGGGCCGGACATCGACGAGGTGAAGATCCGCCGGGCCGGCGCCGGCCACGAGGCGGCGGTCCGCGCGCTGGCCCGGACGGCGGGCCCCGCCCTGCCGGACCGGCCGGAGTCGTTCCACGCAGAGCGGATCGAGGAGTTCTGCCTGATCGAGGAGCTCGGCACGGTGATCGCCTGCGTCGGCGTCCACCGCACCGACGACGGAGCCGAGCTGTACGACCTGGCGGTGGCACCGGACAAGCGGGGCATCGGCCTCGGCCGGCTGCTGGTGGCCGCCGTGCTGCTGATGCTCAGCGGCGAGCCGGTGACGCGGGTCCGGGTGGAGCCGGGCGAGGCCCGGGAGTGGTTCACCGCCCTCGGCTTCACCGAGCTGTCGCCGACCGTCCTGGGCCGGGACACCGCCGGCGGCTACGACGCGCTGGAGACCCTGGGCCGGATCGCCGATCTCCAGATCGAGTTCCAGCGCTCCGGCAGGACGCTGCGCTGGGAGCCGTCCTCCACCGCGCTGCTGATGTTCGCGCAGCGCGGCGGGCTGAAGCCCGAGTCGCTCTGCTGGGCCGGGGTCTGCGGCACCTGCGCGGTCCGGATCAAGCGCGGCACCGTCAGCTACAACACCGATCCGGGCGTCGACCCCGAGGACGACGAGGTGCTGCTCTGCATCACCCGGCCGGTCACCGACCTGGTGCTGGACCTCTGAGCGGACCGTGACCGGCACGGGGGCCGGTACGGGGGTGGCCGCCGGGACGGGCGCCGGTACCGGGAGGTGCCGGCGCCCGGGGCGGCCGTGCGGGACGCGAGTACGGAACCGAGTACGGAGAACGTGATGACGGAGAACCGACGATGACCAACCGTGTGACCGAGGCGTACAACGCCGCCTGCAAGATCCCGGGCAACGGCCTGGTCGACGTCATGCGGACGCTGGCGGCCGACCCGGCGATCCCGACCTGGAAGCGCCCCTACCCGCCGCGCCCCAACTTCGTCGAGGAGCGCGAGATCCGCGCGTTCGCCGACGACCTGACGGCCCTGCTGGGGATGCTCACCACGCTGCCCGACCGGCTCTTCGACGGCGACCTGGACCGCTTCCTCGACGCCGTCGGCGTCCACGGCGCCCGCGCCGAGCTGATGCGCCGCCACGCGCACCAGACCCCGGTGGTCTTCGGCCGTGCCGACGTCTACCACGACGGCGACGCCTTCAAGCTGCTGGAGTTCGGCATCGGCAGCGACCTCGGCGGCTGGGACTGGGCCGGCGAGGTGCCGCGCGGCCTGCTGGAGATCGACGCCTTCGCCACGTTCGCCGCGGAGCACGGCCTGGGCTACGTGCACACCGGCCGCGAGACGGTGCGCACCGTCAAGGAGGCCGCCAAGGTGATCGCGGGCGACCGCGAGCCGGTCGTCGCGATCATCGAGGGCCCGGGCGGCCTCGACACCTTCGGGGCGGCCACCTGGTACAACGTGCACCGCGTGCTGCGCGGCCTCGGTCTGGACCTCCACCTCGGCGAGCTGGACGACCTGGAGGTCAAGGACGGCCGGCTGGTGCTGGACGGCCGCGTCATCGACGTGGTGTGGCGCGCCTTCGACACCGACCAGCTGCTGGAGGACCCGGCGTTCGTCGAGCTGGCCGAGCCGGTCTTCCGGGCCCACGAGGCCGGCAAGGTGCTGCTCTGGCACACCCTGCAGAGCAACCTGTTCGGCGAGAAGGGCTGCATGGCGCTGCTCTCCGACCCGCACTACGCGATCGGTTTCACGGCCGAGGAGCGGCAGGTCATCGACCGGGCGCTGCCGTGGACCCGCTCGCTGCAGCGCGCGGAGGACCTGCTGGTCCCCGGCCGGCTGGACGACCTGATGGCGCGCCGCGACACCCTGATCCTCAAGCCCAACAACCTGTTCGGCGGCCATGGTGTGGTCGCCGGCTGGGAGACCGCCGACGACGCCTGGCGCACCGCCCTCACCGAGGGCGCGGCCGCGGGCTGCGTGGTGCAGGAGCGGGTCGTCCCGCGCACCGAGTACATGGTCGACCCGGCGACCGGCGAGGAGCGGCCCTGGCAGACCCTGTGGGGCGTCTTCTACCAGCCGGACGGCTACGCCGGAGCCCAGGCCCGGGTCGTCCCGGCCGGTTCCACCGAGGTCATCGGGCACCGCTCCATCGACCAGGTCCACACCGGTGCGGTGCTGACGTACTGAGCCGTCCGCGCCGAACCGCCGTACACAATCAGGATGGGTGAAGTGAGAACGTCGGAAGACCACGGAATGTCACACGTCATCGTGATGAACCGTTGGAAGGACACCTACGCCGACTACGCGGCCTACATCGACCACGCCCGATGTGCCGTCACGTACATCACCAGCCCGCTCGGGCGCGGAGCCGTCCCCGAGGGCGCGGCCGAGATCGTCACCCTGGACGACATCCAGGACCTCGCGCAGCTGCGCGCCGCCGTCCAGGGCCTCGCCGAGCGCCACGGCACGCCGGACCGCCTCATCACGCTGAAGGAGGAGGACCTGGAGAACGCCGCCGTCGTGCGGGCCGAACTGGGCCTGCCCGGCATGCGGCTGGAGGAGGTCCTGGCGTTCCGCGACAAGGTGGTCATGGGTGAGCGGATCGCCGCCGCCGGCCTGCCGATCCCGGCCTTCACCGCGGTCTCCGCGGCCGAGGACATCACCGCCTTCGCGGCCGAGCACGGCTGGGACCTCGTGGTGAAGCCGCGCGACGGCAGCGGCAGCGCCGGTGTCGTGGTGATCTCCGGCCCGGAGGACCTGGCGCGCATCGAGTTCGGCCGCTGGAAGCTGATGGCCCAGGTGCGCAACCCGCACCTGATCTGCCACGTCGACGGCATCTTCGACGGCGAGCGGCTGCTGGTCTGGCGCGGCTCGCGCTACGTCAACACCTGCCTCGACTTCGCGCACGGCACCTTCTACGGCTCCATCGAGGAGGCCGACCCGGAGCTGCACCGGATCATCGGCGAGGCCACCGAGCGGTACATGCGCGCGCTGACCGACCGGGCGACCCCGTTCCACCTGGAGCTGTTCCTGGAGGAGACCGAGTCCGGTGCCACCTGCTCCTTCCTGGAGACCGGTGCCCGGGTCGGCGGCGCGGAGACGCCGTTCCTCTGGCGCGAGGTGCACGGGTACGACCTGATGAAGGCGGCCTTCCACCTCCAGCTCGGGGTGCCGCTCCAGGAGGGCGTCGACTGGGCCGTCCAGGACGTCGCCGGCTTCCTGGTGGTCCCGGCGCCCGCGCCCCGGCCGTGCCGCTTCACCCGGATCACCTCGATGGTCGGCCGCACCCCGGGCCCGTACGCCGAGTCGCTGGCCAAGGTGGGCGACGTCCTGCCGGTCGCGCACGGCTACGAGCACGTCGGCGGGCGCTTCCGGTTCCGCGGCGCCACCGCCGAGGAGGTCCTGGAGTCGATCACCGAGACCTTCAAGGGCTACACCGTCACGGCGGAGACCGTGGAAGCCGCTGCGGTGTGACGGTGGCTCGGGAGCTCGGTGTCCGGCTGTTCAACTGCCGTGGCACGCACATGTCGAGACTTCCTGCCAGGAGGGCCTCGACCTGCGTACCGTGACCGTGGCGGACGGCCGTGGGCCACCCCCCACGGCCGGATCCGAGACCCGAGACCCGTGCCCGAGCACCGCGGAAGGACCATCACCTCATGCCCCCAGCGACCACCACGACGGGCCGTGCTCGCAAGGCACTTCCGGGGACGTACGGCGCCGCCGCCCTCGCCGTCGCCGCGATGATCTGCGTCCAGTCCGGCGCCGCGGTGTCCACCTGGATGTTCCCGACGGCGGGGCCGCTCGGCACCGCCTCGCTGCGGCTGGCCTTCGCGGCCGCGATCATGCTGGTCTGGGCCCGGCCGCGGCTGCGCGGCCGCAGCCGGCAGGACCTGCTGTACGCGGCCGCGCTCGGCACGGTCAGCGCGGTGATGACGATCTGCTACTTCGAGGCGATCGACCGGATCCCGCTCGGGGTCTCCAGCGCGCTGGAGTTCCTCGGGCCGCTCGCCGTCGCGGTCGCCGGCCTGCGCCGCCGGATCGACGTGATCTGGCCGCTGCTCGCGGTCTGCGGCGTGCTCGCGCTCACCCAGCCGTGGAACGGCTCGGTCGACCTCGTCGGACTGGCCTTCGGCGCCGCCTCCGGCGCGGCGCTCGGCGGCTACGTGGTCTTCACCCAGCGGGTCGGCGACCGGTTCTCCGGCGTCGACGGGGTGGCGATCTCGCTGTCGGTGGCGGCCCTGGTCGCCGCGCCGTTCGGGCTGGTGCACGCCGTGCCGGTGCTCACCCCGGGCATCCTGCTCGGCGCGGCCGGGGCGGCGGTGCTGCTGCCGGTCCTGCCGTACGTCCTGGAGATGCTCGCGCTGCGCAAGCTCACCACGGCCGCGTTCGGGACGCTGCTGAGCTTCGAACCGGGCTTCGCCACGCTGATCGGCTTCGTCCTGCTGCACCAGAGCATGGGCCTGCTCCAACTCGCGGGCGTGGTCTGCGTGGTCGCGGCGAGCCTGGGCGCCGTCCGCCGCGGCGAGCGCGCACCGGAGGAGCCCGCGGCCGTCCCCGCGCCGGAGAAGGCCGCCGCCGGCTGACCCGTCCACCGACCGCGCGCGTCCGCCCTCGGGCGGACGCGCGCGGTCGTGGTCACGGCCAGACCAGGCAGTACAGCTGGTGCCCGGCGTCGTGCAGGCGGTTGGCGAAGTCCTGCCACTCGTGCAGCTACTGGCCCCCACAGGCCAGCGACCTGGGGTTTGTCGCCAAAACGCCGCTGACCAGCGAAAACTACCTTCAGTAGTTGACGCTGGTCAGCGGCGTTTCTCACCCCCATGTGCCCTGGATGTGCCCTCGTTTCCACCGGTTCTCAGCGCCTTGCGGGGAGGCCGGGCCTGCTGATCGGCAGGTCAGCCAGCGGCGGGCAGGCCACCGCTGCGGTCGTCGAGGACGACGTAGGGCTGCTGCAGTAGTGGCCTGCCGACCCCGTCGTCGGCGGGTCGGGCGCTTGATGACGGCGGCGGTGCGCTCGCGGGGCGAGGGTTCACGTCTCGACGCCGGTGTCCTTGCCGAGGCCGCTGCACACGGTCTCCTGGAGCGCGTGTACGACTCGCCATCACGACTCGAACAGGGGCGGCTGGTTCCAGGGCGCGGCTATGGGTTGCCCCTGAGGGCCGAGCAGGCGTGCAAGCTGGTCAGCTTCGTGTTCGGTGAGGTCGGAGAGCAGGCGCGCCGTTGTACCAATGAGTTCATCGAGGGGAACGTGGCTGCGGGCACCTCGTGCACTGGCCAAGCGGTAGGTGAAGCTGCAGTGCAGGACCGCACCGGAGGGTGTTGGCGCATCCGCCTCGATGACCGCCTCAGCCTGGCCCAGCGCCTCGCTGATACCGGCGAGCTGGGAGTCGTGGACGACGTTGTCTCCGGGGCTGTCGTAGCCGATGCGTCGATCGGTGACGAGCATTCGGATCGACGTAAGTGGGATGGAGAACCGGTCGGCCCGAGCGCGTACCTCGTCCAGAGTGGGCTCGTCATGCCTTTCGGTCGTGTCGAGATCCTTCTGCGTCTGGGCGACGTACGCCCGAAAGCGCGACATTTGCAGAACGAGGTTGCCTTGATCCACTGCCCAGCGCCAGGGGCCGATCGGTGCGTTGGACGTGGTCCCCGGAGCAAGCGCGCAAACGTGACTCTGCCACTGCTGAGCCGCCGGCCGCATGAGGTGCTGAAGGTTCTCCGGGTCGCGGACCGGCGTGCGCAGCAGGAGCGGCAGGCTGATCAAGGGAAGCAGGCGACCCCAGAAGCCGCTGTCAGGAATCTCCTCAGCACCGAGAAGGTAGGCGAGGGTGGATTCGTCCAGGCGGCCGGAGCGTCGCAGCGTGCCCGGGAAACTGGCCAGGGTGGAGCCTCCGCCCTGCCAGAGGGCAGCCATGAAAGCCGTCATCCGGTCCGCGACCAGGGGCACCATCCGGGCGGATACCGCTTCCACTGCCACACGCGTCGGTGCGACATCTCCTTCACGGGCAGCTTCCACGCCGGTGACGACAGCGCTCCTGAACCGGGTGATCGCGGGGCCGTCCAGGGCGCCATGCCCGCCTTCGATCACCGAGCTGGAGATGAGCCGAGGGACGCTGGGGGTGTCCTGGGTGGGAACCAACTCGCCGAAGGCCGGAGTGTCGAGGAGCAGAGTTTGGTGCTCGGTGGCTGACGGCTGGAGGTCTGCCGCCGCACGGGATGCTTCGAGTTGCCCCAGGGACACGATCATCGGTCGGTCCTTGGTCTGCAGCCGGGCGATGTCGTCCTGGAGCTCCGCCGGGTTGGCCGTTGTACGGAGGTAGACGTGCCGGTCGGGGGTGCGGGTCGCCTGAGGCCAGCGGATCACCATGTCCGGGGCAAAGGTGTGGTTGAAGAAGCCTGTCGCGATGACCTCGGCTCGGGGGTCCATCCGACGCAGTTGGTGCCCGATGATCTCTTTGACCCGGCCGAAGGGCTGCCTCGGGTCCGTGTCGTCGAGCGCGGCCATGATCGCCTGCGATGCCTGATTCACCACTGCTCTCCCTTACGGATCAGTTCGGCAGCCACGATGGCTTCCCAGTCCTTGAGGGGGACCAGCGTCTCCTGCTTCTCTGACAGCACGATCAGCCACAGCCGCGATGCGACCATCGCAACGATCTCGGGGTCGATCACTGCCTCAGCGGCAGCCCGGTCAGCTGTTCCGAATACGCGTTCGTGGTGGAGTAGAACTGCCGTCTCGACATGCTTCGGCGAGTCCAACTGCGACCAGCTGTTGGCGCGGAAGGGAGCCCAGGTGATCCACATGAGGTGATCACTCAGGAGGTGGCCGTTCTGGCACGCGACGTAACACTTCGCTACGAACTCGTCGAACTGAGTTCCCTGGTCACTGGGCTGCTGATAGTTCTTCACCTCGGCACAGAACATGTCCCCGTGGTAAGGGGCGCCCCGCATGGCGCCTCCCAGGTCGAAGGAGAACGTTTGCCCGCCATGAGGCCATGCCAGAGTCAGCCGTCGGGCGCACGACGGCGAGTCGGTGTTCGCATACGCGCCCGAGATTCTCATCGTGCCCTCAAGCCACATCTTTGCCCGGCGGGCGCCTGAGAATCCTTTGAGGTGGGCGTCTTCCCCCACTGCCACGTTGATCAGGGTAGAGGACTCCAGCGGGCTCCTACCACCGACAGGGCCCTCGTGTGCTTGCAGGCGATGCTTGGAAACGGCGGCAACACAGCATGTCATCGCACACAGCTTCGACCGAAATGGCCGTTTGGGGGTACAGACTTCCTCAGTGTCCGCTCGGAGGATGGTTTCAGGGGGATCGTCCCACCGCCCTCCGAGGTCTGTCGTGGTTGGAGCTTTCGCCGAGTGGAGCGCCATCCTGATCTGGGGCGTCTCGCTTGCGGGCGTCCTACTCGGGAGGGTGCGAGTGCTCCTGGAAAAGGTGACCGAAGTCGTGCGCGCATGGCATGAGCTGCGCCGGGAGGTAAGACCGCCTCGAAGCAGTGCGAGCGGGAACGTGGACGACCCACCGCACCTGGGACTGAAGTGACGAGCTCAACGGCCCGCAGACCCAGACTGCGAACCGAAAGCGCTACTTTGCAGTCCCCAATTGCCGGTACGGTAGCTGCTTGTAGCTGATTGGGTACGATCCGCGGGGGTCTGCGGTGGGGGGCAACAGCAAGTCGTTCGGAGTGTTCGTCTCGCTCCGGCGGTCGACATTGGGGTGGACGCAGCTACGACTGGCCACCGAGGTCGGTCGCAGTGAGGACTGGATGTCCCTGGTCGAGCGGGACCTGCAGCAGGTCAAGGACCTGACCCTTCTCCAGCGCATCGCCGAGGTGTTGGGCGTCGACCTCGCCGAGTTGATCGCCTTGCCCCAACCGGCCTCCAAACGGGTGAGGTCACGCCCGCGGAAGTTCGCCTCGGCTACGCTGGCGAGCACTTCCGCTGACGAGGAGGACGATGTGCGACGCCGCCCGTTCGTGGCCCTGGCGGCTGCCGCCCTCTTCACCCCGGTCGCCGGTCAACAGGCCGCACACGCCGAGTCGGCCGTGCCGTTGGCCGCTTTGGAAGACCTCCTGCTCTACGGTACGGACCGGGTTCCGGCGCCTCGACGTGAACCGACCCAGGAATCCGTTTCCACCTCGCTAGTGAGATCGCGCTTGGAGTTCAAGGCGGCCAGGTACGACGCCCTCGCCAGTGCCTTGCCTGGCCGTATCGCGGCTGCCCAGTCGGTCGGTACAGCCGAGGAACGCGCCCGCAATGTCGCCCAGCTCTACAACATCGCCGTCCGGCTGTGCATCAAGGTCGGCGACAACAACCTCGTGGCGGTCACGGCCGACCGCGCGCTGACCGCCGCCCGCCTGGGCGGGGACTCCCTGGTGGTCGCCGAAGCCCAACGGATGGTGTCCAGCTCCTGGCGACGCCAGGGAAGTCTTGCCAGGGCGACCGACATCGTGGTGGTCGCGGCTGAGGACCTTCTCGCCGACACCTCCGTGTCCGAGGCTGCCCGCCTGGCCGTCCGCGGTGATCTCTACGCCACCGCGGCCTACACCGCGGCGAAGACCGGTGACCGCTCGTACGCCCACTCCCTGATCCGGGAGGCTGCCGAGAGCGCCGCCGCCGCCAGCCGGGCCACCGGTCTGGCGGACGGCGTCCAGGGTGTCACCCTCCACGAGCTCTCGGTGCACTACGAGCTCGGCGACGCCGGGCGGGCGATCGAGCTTGCCCGCACGATCGATGCCGGCACGTTGCCGACCGCCGAGCGTCAGGCCCGCTTCTTCATCGACGTGGCCCGTGCGTTCGACCAGTGGGGAAAGCCCGAACGGTGCTTCAAGGCTCTGCTGGCGGCCGAGGGGGCCGCCCCGCAGGAGATCCACCGCGGCGCTGTCCGCGGCCTGGCTGGCAGCCTGCTGCGGTACGACCGAAAGTTGCCCGGCGTCCGGGACTTCGCTGCCCGAGCAGGCGTCCGGATCGTCTGACCCGTAGCCGGACTACGGCTCGTAACCCGGCTACGGATCCAGCCTTCGCCCCGACGGTTCACTGGGAACGTCAATCCCCTTCCTCGCTGCCGAAGGCCTCCCAAGCCAACGTTCAGCACCTCCCTGCCCCCTGCCGCCGATCCCCGGCATGCCGCCGTCCGAAACCGGGATCGGGCCGGTGCCTTCCTGACCGCCTCCTGGGCCGCTCTGCACCTGCCGGTGCTCGCTCTTCTCGGCTTCTCCTTCCACCGCCAGGTCGAAGCGCGTCCTCAGGCTCCGGCGACCTCGCCGGATCTGCCCGTCTCGTAGGTCATGACGACCCTCCCCCTTCTTCCGCTCGCTCCCACGAGAGGAGAACCCGCCATGCGCCGATTCCCCGGAGCGCCCACGGTCGACGCCGAGTTGGAACGCATCGACCGCCGGACCACTCCTGAGTACTACATCGACACCGAGCACGTCATAGACCCCGTGGTGCTGGGTCTGCTGAGCCGCTGTCCGACCGTGTTCGGGATCAAGAAGGCCGTCGCCGACCTGCTGGCCGGCCACTTGGACATCACACTGCCCGAGCCCGCTGGCGTCATCGAGCCCGGAGCCACCGTCCGCGGCCTGGTGATCGCGGCGGCCGGGGCCGTCATCGCCGAGGGCGCGTACGTCACCGGTCCGGTGCTGGTATGCCCTGGCGCGGTGATCGAGGCCGGCGCCCGGGTCCGCGACAACACCGTCATCGGCCCCGGCTGCCGCATCGGCTTCGGCGCCGAGGTCACCCGCTCCTTGCTGACCGGTGGCGTCTTCATGAAGCACACCAGTTTCGTCGGGGACTCCGTGCTCGGCCTCGGCGTCAACATCGGCGCGTTCGTGTCCACCACCGGCCTGCGGGTCACCTCCGGGCCGGTTACCGAACCGGCCACCGAAGAGGTCTGCGCCCACCTCGACGGCCGGAGAATCGCCACCGGCCAGACGAAGTTCGGCGCGGTGATCGGCGACGGCGTGATCGTTCCTGCCGGCACCGTGCTCCAGCCCGCCACCCTGATCGGCGCGCACACCTTGCTCTACCCGAAGACCCAGGTCGGGGGCTTCTTCCCGGCCGGAAGCCAGGGAAGGTGACCATGCCCACCACCGACACCACTACGACGACCGACCAGCGGGCCGTACGGATCACCGGAGGCCGTCGGCTGGCCGGCACCACCACCGTCCAGGGCAGCAAGAACATCGCCCTGCACCTGTACGCCGCCGCGATCCTCGCCGACGCCCCGCTCACCCTGGCCGGTGCGCCCGAGATCCTGGACACCCTGGTCGTCGCCGACATCCTCCACCGCACCGGCACCCGCGCCACCGTGACCGGAGACGAGTTCGCCACCCGACCGGCCGACTCCTACTTCCCCGTCATTCCGGACGACCTCGGGCGGCGCATCCGCACCACCGCTGTGATGGGCGGTGCCCTGCTGGCCCGCGCCGGCAAGGTCACCTTCCCCACCCCCGGCGGGGACGCCTTCTGCGCCCGCTACATCGACCGGCACCTGGCCGCGATGGAAGCCGCCGGGGCCGAGGTCGAGGTGAACCGGGGCCGAGTGCGGGCCCGCTTCACCGGCAAGCGGCTGCCGTTCATCACCGACGCCGAGACCCGCTCGTGGGGACCGAGCCTGGGTGCGACGGTCACCGCGATGCTGCTGGCCGCCCGTACCCCGGGCACCTCCGCGATCCTCAACCCCAGTGTGGAGCCCGAGGTCACCCACACCGCCGCCCTGCTCTCGCAGGCCGGCGTCGGCATCGAGTGGCGCGGCAGGAAGGCCCTGAACGTCACCGGCACCGACCGCATCCGGGGCGGGGTGTTCACCGTGCCGCCGGACCGGCTGGAGGCCGCCACCCTCGCGCTGGCCGCCGCCATCACCGGCGGCACCGTCCACCTGGACGGCTTCCCGCCGGCCGCGTTCCCGGACGGGCTGGTGTCGGTGTTCGCCGACGCCGGAATCCAGCTCGACCCGCTGGACGGCGGCACGGCCGTCAGCACCCCGGCCGGGCCTCGGCCGGTGCAGATGGCCACCGGCCCGCACCCGGGGTTCCCGACCGACGTGCAGCCGCAGCTGACCGCCTTCCTCACCCAGGCCGAGGGCACTTCCCGCATCGACGAGCGGATCTACACCCAGCGCGACACCCACCTGCCCGCCTTGGCCGCGTTCGGCGCGGCCGTCAACGCGACCGGCTCGGTGATCACCGTCCGGGGCCGGTCCGCTCTCACCGGCGCCGGCGTGGCCGGGGAGGACATCCGGGCGGTGACCGCTCTCGTGATCGCCGCCCTGGCCGCCGAGGGCACCTCTACGATCCGAGGGATGTATCACCTGCGGCGCGGATACGGCAGCCTGCTACCGAAGTTGGCCGCGCTCGGTGCCCGCCTGACGATCAACCAGGAGTAGCCGTGACCAACACCGTGCCGTGGAAGCCGAACGCGCTCGCCGACCTGCGCGAGTGCCTGGACCTGATGACCGCAGACGGCACCGTGCCCGGCGGGGTCATCGCCCACGGCACCTTCGACACCGAGCCCGGCTACCTGGCCTCCGGCGTCGTCGCCCCCGAGTGCGGCGACGCCCGGCCGGGGCCGGACACGGTGTACGACGTGGCCTCGCTGACCAAGGTTCTGGCCACCTGGCCGCTGGTCGGTAACTCCCTCATGGACGGCTTCACCCTGGACACCCCGATCCGCGAACTGCTGACCGGCATGCCGACCGAAGCGCCCGGCAGCCGGGTGACGGTTCGCCAGGTCCTGGCCCACACCTCCGGTCTGCGGGCCGACACCCGCCTCGACCAGTACCGCAACCGCGCCGAGCCACTGGCCGAACTGATCTGCGGCGAGGACCTGATCGCAGAGCCCGGAGCCGGTCACCGCTACATCAACCGCGGCTTCATCCTCCTCGGCCTGGCCCTGGCCCACTACCGCTGCCAGCGCCTGGACGAGCTGACGGCCGAGCTCTGGCAGCACCTCGGCATGACAAGCACGACCTACGGACCGGTGCCCCGCTCCGCTCAGGTCGCTCCGACCGAGCAGCGGTTGACCGGCGGGCCCCGGCTGTGGGGGATGCCGCACGACGACAACGCCGCCCTGCTCGGCGGAGTCGCCGGCCACGCCGGGGTGTTCACCACCCCGGCCGACCTCGCCACCTTCGCCACCCACTTGCTGACCTCGCACGCCACCGATGGGCCCCTGGGCCGCTGGCTCGCCCACAGCATGCAGCCGCAGGCCGAGATCGAGCCCGGCCTCGACCGTGGCCTGGCCTGGATCCTCGCCGACGAGGGGCGGATCGCCTACCACCACGGCTTCACCGGAACCAGCCTCTACCTCGCCCCGGCCACCGGCCGCTACCTGGCCATCTGCACCAACGCCGTCTACCACCACCAGGACAATCGCACCCGCCTCGCCCCGCTGCGGACCCTCGCCCTCAAGGCGATCACCGACGAACCCTAGGAGGGCCACCCGTGCCCCGCATCACGCTCGCGTCCCTCACCACCCTGCGGCTCGGTGGCCCGGCCAACAACGTCCTGCAGGTCGCCTCCCCCGACGACTGGTTCGAACTGGTCCGTACGATCGGCGACCGGCAAGAGGACGCACCCCTCACCCTCGGCCACGGCAGTAACGTCATCGCCTCCGACACGGGCCACGAGGGCACCGTCGCCGTGATGAACACCCGAGGCATCACCGTGAAGCGGGTGGACGACGACACGGTGGCCGCGACCGTCCAGGCCGGCCACCCGCTCGCCGACCTCGTCCAGTGGGCCGCAGCCGAACACCTCGCCGGGATCGAGTGCCTGGCGGGCATACCCGGCACTGTCGGCGCTGCCCCCGTCCAGAACGCCGGTGCCTACGGCCAGCAGGTCTCCGACAGCCTCGACCACCTCACCGTCTGGGACTGGGACATGGGCCGGCTGCGGACCCTTCCCGGCCAGGCCTGCCACCTGCACCACCGCCACAGCCGCTTCAAGAACCACCCCGGCCGCTGGACCATCCTTACCGCGACGTTCCACCTCACCCGCTCACCGGCAGCCCCGATCACCTACCGGCCCCTCGCCGACGAACTCGGCCTCCACCTGGGCGTCCGCCCGCCCGTCGCCGAGGTGACCGCCGCCGTCCTCGCCAACCGCTCCCGCCGAGGGCTCCTCCTCGACCCCCACGCCCCCGACGCCCGCCAGGCCGGATCGGTCTTCCTCAACCCGCTCGTCACCGCAGCCCGGGCCGCCTGCTGGTCGGCCGCGGGCTGCCCGGTCCACACCGACAGTGACGGACAACTGCGGGCGAGCGCCGGCTGGTTCCTGGAGCACATCGGCTACCGCCCCGGCCACAAGATCGCCGCCGGTATTCGCTGCTCGGACCGCCGCACCCTCACCCTCACCGCCCACGACGGGGCCACCGCAATGGGCTTTACCCAGGCCCTCACCGAGCTCTCGGCCCAGGTCGAGATCGCGACCGGTATCGTGCTCCAACCCGAGCTGGCGCTGGTTGGCACCTGGCCGTAGGTAGGGGACGGTGGTTCGCTCACCCGGTAGGGGCCAGACCGCCGAGGCTCGACCCGGGCGGCCGGGCCGAACGAAGGGCCTGCCTGGCACGCGCCGCTCCACTGCGGGTCGCCGCCACGCCCCCGCCGACTTTGACCGTTCGCGCATCGAGGCCCGCGCACGCCCGGCAGATGCCCGGCTTGGGCACTGGGCGTGGCAGTTGGCGCGCTCGGCGTACCGGGCCGCTGCGGGCCGCACGACGGGCTGGACGGGCGGCATCTTGCGCTCCAGGCGGTAGCGGAGCACCGCCACGGCCGAGCGCCGGGGCGGGCGGGCCTGGCAGCAGGGCCTGGGCGAGGTCGGCGGGGGTGCTACCGCGGTCCAGCCACTGCGCGACGAGGGGCGCGAGGTCTTCGGCTTCGGCCTGGCCGAGCTCTTCGGGCCCACCTCGCGGCGTTCAGGCCGACACCCGCGACGTTGCCGTGGCACAAGCCCGACGGCAAGGGCGAAGACCCTCAAGCTGCTCTTCGTGGACGCCAAGGGGAAGCCCCACAACCGGAGCGTCTTCAACCAGGGCCTCTGGAAGCGCGCCCTGGTGCACGCCGGTGTCATCCCGCCCCGCACGAGCGGCTCGCAGTATTTCGAGGCGGCACCCGACGACGGCATGCACGCCCTCCGCCACACGTACGCCTCGGCCCAGCTCGAAGGCGGCACCAGCATCAAGGCCCTCGCGGTCTACCTCGGCCACTCGGACCCCGGCTTCACGCTTCGGACCTACACCCACCTCATGCCGAGCAGCGAGGGCCGCGCCCGCTCGGCCACCGACGACTTCCTGCTCGGCGCGGCTGAGCAGGAGCGCCGCCGGGGCACTTCCGGGCCCGTGTGCCCTGGATGTGCCCTGGCGGCCTGACGGCACCTTTCGGGCGCCCGCTCCGTAGCCCGTTGACGAGCGCTCAGAAGTGGGCGGACCCGCAGGTCAGGGCCAGACCAGGCAGTACAGCTGGTGCCCGGCGTCGTGCAGGCGGTTGGCGAAGTCCTGCCACTCGTGCAGCATGCTGTAGATCACGAAGGCGTCCCGGGGGCCGCGGCGGTCGGGCACGGTGGACCAGATGAACGCGGCGGCGCCGAGTTCGGTCTCGTCGGCCTTGCGCAGCGGTTCGACGACGTTCTGCGGGAGCTGCACCACGGCGTAGTCGGGGTGCAGCACGACCAGCTCCAGCGGCGGGACCTGGTGCAGCGGCACGCCCTGGATGCCGGTGAGGACCATGGCGCTCATGGTCTCCGGCTTGATCTTGGTGGAGAGGTGGCCGTTGGGCGAGCCGCTCGTCTCCATCAGGTCGCCGAGCCGCCCCAGCGAGCCGAGCTCGCCCGCGTCCAGGCCGAGCCCGCCGGGGCCGAGCGCGGTGGGAACTCTGGCGGCGGTGGCGCGGTCGGGTGCGCCGAAGTACTTGTACGTCACCCCCATGCGTCCCTCGCCCCGCCTCTCACCGCCGCGACCGCCACGACCCGTACCCGCTCCCGTACCCCCGCGTGCGGCCTCGGCGGGCCGGCGGGAGCCACCCGCGGCCTCGTCGTAGCCGTCCTGCGCCTCGGACACTCGGACCATCCTCACCGGAATTCGCCGGAATCGACAGACCCCCGCACGTCCGGCGTCCCACCGGCCGTGCTCCTTACCCGTCATGCGCCGCCGTACCCAGTCACGGCACGCGGCAGTCCTCTTCACACCCCTGAAACACCCGGAGCCCGCGCACACCCGGAGTACACAGTCTGACTGGTCCGTGCGGCCGGAGTCGCCAGGGGCCCCGTTGTACGGATAACCGTACAGAATTCGTCGCCCGGATCATCGTTCCAGATGATGAGGTCCGACATGCAGAGGTGAAGGACACGATTTGAGACCATGTCTCCCGTGAGCTACCCCTACGAAGCCCCCCAGTCCCAGTCGCTCTTCGACCGCGCCTCGGTCGTCACGCCCGGCGGCGTGAACTCCCCGGTGCGCGCCTTCCGCGCGGTCGGCGGCACGCCGCGCTTCATGGTGTCCGGCACCGGCCCCTACCTCACCGACGCCGACGGCCGCGAGTACGTCGACCTGGTGTGCTCGTGGGGCCCGATGATCCTCGGCCACGCGCACCCCGCGGTGATCGACGCCGTGCAGCGGGCCGTCGGCAACGGCACCTCCTTCGGCACGCCCGGCCAGGGCGAGGTCGAGCTGGCGGAGGAGATCGTCGCCCGGGTCGCCCCGGTCGAGCAGGTCCGCCTGGTCTCCTCGGGCACCGAGGCGACCATGTCGGCGATCCGGCTGGCCCGCGGCTTCACCGGCCGGGCCAAGATCGTGAAGTTCGCCGGCTGCTACCACGGGCACGTGGACGCGCTGCTGGCCGCCGCCGGCTCCGGCGTCGCGACCTTCGGCCTGCCGGACACCCCGGGCGTCACCGGCGCCCAGGCCGGCGACACCATCGTGCTGCCGTACAACGACCTGGCCGCGGTCGAGCAGGCCTTCCGGGCGCACCCGGGCGAGATCGCCTGCGTGATCACCGAGGCCTCGCCCGGCAACATGGGCGTCGTCCCGCCGCTGCCCGGTTTCAACGGCGGCCTGGCCCGGCTCTGCCGGGAGAACGGCGCGCTGTTCATCTCGGACGAGGTGATGACCGGCTTCCGCGTCTCCAAGGCGGGCTGGTACGGCCTGGAGGCGGCGAACGAGGGCTGGGCGCCGGACCTGCTCACCTTCGGCAAGGTGATGGGCGGCGGCTTCCCGGCGGCGGCCTTCGGCGGCCGCGCCGACGTGATGGGCCACCTGGCGCCGGCCGGCCCGGTCTACCAGGCCGGCACCCTCTCCGGGAACCCGATCGCCACCGCGGCCGGCCTGGCCCAGCTGCGCGGCTGCACAGACGAGGTGTACGCGACGGTGGACCGGGTGGCCGCCGAGGTGTCGACGATGGTCTCCGACGCTCTGACCAAGGAGGGCGTGGCGCACCGGCTGCAGACCGCCGGGAACATGTTCTCGGTGTTCTTCACCGAGGCCGCCGTGACCAACTACGACGAGGCGAGGACCCAGGAGGCGTTCCGCTTCAACGCCTTCTTCCACGCGATGCTCGCCGAGGGCGTCTACCTCCCGCCGTCCGCCTTCGAGTCCTGGTTCGTCTCGGCGTCCCACGACGAGCGGGCGATCGGGCGGATCGCCGCCGCACTGCCGGCCGCCGCCCGCGCGGCCGCCGAGGCCCAGCCCGCGTAGTCGCGGCCGAACCCCAGGAGTACTGAGAAGTGAGCGCCAACGAGACCACCGTCGTGCACCTGATGCGCCACGGTGAGGTGCACAACCCGGAGGGCGTCCTGTACGGCCGCCTGCCCGGCTACCGGCTGTCCGAGCTGGGCCGGCGGATGGCAGACCGGGTCGCCGAGGACCTGGCCGGCCGGGACATCACCCATGTGGTGGCGTCCCCGCTGGAGCGGGCGCAGGAGACCGCCGAGCCGATCGCGAAGTCGCACGGCCTGGACCTCGCGGTCGACGAGCGGCTGATCGAGGCCGACAACGTCTTCCAGGGCAAGACCTTCGGGGTCGGCGACGGTTCGCTGAAGAACCCGGGCTACTGGAAGTACCTGACCAACCCGTTCAAGCCGTCCTGGGGCGAGCCCTACCTGGAGCAGGCGGTGCGGATGATGGGCGCGCTGGCCGCGGCCCGGGACGCCGCCCGCGGCCACGAGGCGGTCTGCGTCAGCCACCAGCTGCCGATCTGGATCGTGCGCTCCTTCGTGGAGCGCCGCCGGCTCTGGCACGACCCGCGCAACCGGCAGTGCTCGCTGGCCTCGCTGACCAGCTTCACCTACGAGGGCGACCGGATCGTCTCGGTCGGCTACCGCGAGCCGGCCCGCGACCTGCTGCCCGCGCACCTGGTCGGCAAGGGCGGCCGGAGCAAGCCGGTGGGTAAGAGCTTCGGCGCCTGACCGGCTTCGAGGGGTCCGGTCCGACCGCAGGTCAGAGGGGGTTCGACACGGAATGTCGGACCCCCCCGAACCTGCCCGGAACTCCATGCGAAACTTTTCACATGTCTGGCATGACGCGCCCCCGTCCCCGTCGCGCCGCAGCGGCCGCCGCCACCGCCGCCGCTGCCGCGATCGTCCTCAGCGGCTGCTCCTCCTCCGGTTCGTCGGCCGGCGGTGACGGCCAGATCGGCTTCGTCTCGGCCAAGGGCAGCAACATCTCCAAGGCCGCGGTGGGGCACCGCCAGGACGCGCCGGACCTCTCCGGCAGCACCCTGGAGGGCACCCCGGTCAAGCTCGCCGACTACCGCGGCAAGGTCGTCGTCCTCAACGTCTGGGGCTCCTGGTGCGGGCCGTGCCGGGCCGAGGCGGACGACCTCCAGCGGGTCTGGGACAAGTACAAGGACCAGGGTGTCCAGTTCCTCGGCATCAACACCCGGGACCCGGAGATCACCAACGCCGTCCGCTTCGAGCAGGAGCGGGGCGTCACCTACCCGAGCCTGTACGACCCGGCCGGCGCCCAGCTGCTGAAGTTCCCCAAGGGCAGCCTCAACCCGCAGTCCGTGCCGACCACCATCGTGGTCGACCGCGAGGGCAAGCTCGCCGCCCGGGCGATCGGCGGCCAGCTCGACGACGCCCTGGAGTCGATCATCCAGCCGGTGCTCGCGGAGCAGCCGTGAGCGCGGTCGTCCAGCTCGCCGACACCACCGGGACCATCCAGAGCGGGGCGCTGCTGGTGGCCGCGCCGATCGCGCTGGTGGCCGGCCTGGCCTCGTTCTTCTCGCCGTGCGTGCTGCCGCTGGTGCCCGGCTACCTGTCGTACGTCACCGGCTTCTCGGCCGCCGACCTCGCGGACGCGCGCGGGGCCCGGCGCGGCCGGATGCTGGCCGGGGCGCTGCTGTTCATCCTCGGCTTCACCGCCGTCTTCGTCTCCGGCGGCGCGCTGTTCGGCTACTTCGGCTCGACCCTGCAGGAGCACAAGCGGGTCATCTCGATCGTGCTCGGCGCGCTGACCATCGTCATGGGCCTGGCCTTCATGGGGCTGGTGCCGGGGCTGAGCATGCGTGAGCTGCGCTCGCACCGCCGCCCGGCGGTCGGCCTGCTCGGCGCGCCGATGCTGGGCGTGGTCTTCGGCGTCGGCTGGACCCCCTGCCTCGGCCCGACCCTGTCCGCCGTCCAGAACCTGGCGCTCAACGAGGCCGACGCCGGTCGCGCCGCGCTGCTGATGACGGCCTACTGCCTGGGCCTCGGCGTACCGTTCGTCGTGGCCGCGGTGGCCTTCCGCCGGGCGCTGGGCGCCTTCGGCTGGGTCAAGCGGCACTACCCGCTCGTCATGCGGATCGGCGGCGGCATGCTCGTCGCGGTCGGTCTGCTGCTCGTCACCGGGGTCTGGGACTCGATGGTGAACGACATGCAGTCCTGGACCGCCGACTTCCAGATCGGAATCTGACCGTGAGCAAGACCACGACCGAGACCGAGCCGCCGCCGCAGGCGGTCGAGGAGGCGGCCGAACGGCTGACCACCGCCCCGGTCGAGTCGGACGGCCCCGGCGGCATAGGGGCGTTCGGCTGGTTGCGCTGGATGTGGCGCCAGCTGACCTCGATGCGGGTCGCGCTGATCCTGCTCTTCCTGCTCTCGCTGGCCGCCATCCCGGGCTCGCTGATCCCGCAGAACGGCCAGAACGCCTTCAAGGTCGAGACCTGGAAGGCGCAGCACACCACGGTCGCGCCGATCTACCAGAAGCTCCAGCTGTTCGACGTCTACAGCTCGGTCTGGTTCTCGGCGATCTACATCCTGCTGTTCGTCTCGCTGGCCGGCTGCATCGTCCCGCGCACCTGGCAGTTCGTCGGCGTGCTGCGTGCCCAGCCGCCGGCCGCGCCGCGCAACCTGACCCGGATGCCGGTCTACGCGGCCTGGCGCACCGAGGCGGACGCCGCCGCGGTGAACGCCGCCGCGCACCGGCTGCTGCGCCGCCGCCGGTTCCGGGCGGACCTCGCCGGCGGTTCGGTGGCCGCCGAGAAGGGCTACCTGCGCGAGGTCGGCAACCTGGTCTTCCACCTGTCGCTGTTCGCGCTGCTCGGCGGCTTCGCCTGGGCGAGCCTGGCCAGCGGCACCGGCGGCAAGCTGATGGTGGCCGGCGAGGGCTACTCCAACACGATCACCCAGCTCGACGACTTCACCGGCTCGCGGTTCTACGGCTCCCAGGACCTCGACCCGTTCTACCTGAAGCTCGACGACTTCACCTCCCGCTTCCAGACCAACGGCGACCAGATCGGCGCCGCCCGGCAGTTCACCGCGAACGTCCAGTACTACGCGGGCAGCGACGCGTCGAAGCTCAAGCGGGGCGAGATCGAGGTCAACCACCCGCTGGAGATCGGCGGCAGCAAGGTCTACCTGATCGGCCACGGCTACGCCCCGGTGATCACCGTGCGCAACGCCGCCGGGACCGTCGTCTACACCGGTGCGACGCCCTTCCTGCCGCAGGACCCCAACCTGACCTCCACCGGCGTCATCAAGGTCTCCGACTACGGCGACAAGGACGGCAAGAAGACCCAGATGGGCTTCTCCGGCTTCTTCCTGCCGACCGCTCCGGTGGCCTTCGACGCGAACACCGGCCCGCGCTCGCTGTTCCCCGGCGACGCGGACCCGGCGCTGGTGCTGAACGCCTTCGCGGGCGACCTCGGCACCGACTCCGGCCTGCCGCAGAACGTCTACCAGCTCAACACCAAGAACCTGACCCAGCTGCAGCAGGACGGCAAGATCGCCAAGGTCCGGCTGAAGCCGGGCCAGGCGTGGGCGCTGCCGGACGGCTACGGCAGCGTCACCTTCGAGGGCTACAAGCAGTGGGCGAGCTTCAACATCTCGCACCGTCCGGGCAACGCGATCGCCCTGGCCGGCGGCGTGCTGGCGATCCTCGGCCTGATCGGCTCGCTCTTCGTGCAGCGGCGCCGGATCTGGGTGCGGGCGGTGGCACTGCCCGACGGCGGCACCCTGGTCGAGCTGGCCGGGCTGGGCCGCAGTGAGTCGGCGAAGATCGCCGAGGAGCTGGCCGAGCTGGCGGTGGACCTCCAGGACGACGCTCCGGCGACCGACGAGCCGGAGTCCGGGCCCGAGTCCGGGCGGGAGTCCGGGCCCGGGCCCGAGCCCGATTCCGACGCCGATTCCGACGCCGATTCCGACGCCGAGTCCGCCCCCGAGTCGGTACCCGGGCCGGGTGCGCCCGCCGGCCGCCCCCACGACGAGACCGACGGGGCCGACCCGGCCGACGAGGCCTCGGCGCCCGCAGACCCCGCAGTCCCTGCCGACCAGAACTCCAAGGAGTAGACGGTGCATCTCGCCTCGGCGGTCGACCCCCAACTGGCCGACCTCTCCAACAAGCTGATCTATTCGGCGATGGCCGTCTATACGATCGCCATGCTCGCCCACATGTTCGAGTGGACCTTCGGCAGCAAGGGCGCCGTCGCCGTCCGCTCGTCCGCGCAGGCGGGCAGCCTGGCCGAGACGGTCGCCGCCGCCGAGGCGAAGGGCGGCAAGAAGGTCACCGTCACGGTCGCCTCGGCCGGCGGCGGGACCACCACGCTCACCCGCACCGCCCTGGCGGGCGAGGGGGCCACCGTGGTCACCAGCGGTCGCGGCCAGGACGAGGAGGACGGCCCCGGCGCCGCCGGCACCAGCGAGAGGGCCGACCTGGCCGGCCGGATCGCGGTCTCGCTCACCGTCCTCGGCGCACTGCTGCACGTGGGTGGCGTGATCACCCGCGGCCTCTCGGTGTCCCGCTGGCCGTGGGGCAACATGTACGAGTTCTCCTGCGCCTTCGCGCTGGCCATGACGGTCGCCTACCTCGGTCTGCTGGCCTCGAAGAAGCCCGTCCGCTGGCTCGGTCTGCCGGTCACCCTGGCCGTCGTGCTCACCCTCGGCATCGCCACCCAGGTGCTGTACACCGAGTCCGAGCAGCTCGTCCCGGCGCTGCACTCGTACTGGCTGGCGATCCACGTCTCCACCGCGATCGTCTGCGGCGGCGCCTTCTACGCGGCCTTCATCGCGACCCTGCTGTACCTGGGCAAGGACTCCTTCGACAAGCGGACGGCGGCCGGCCTGACCACCGGCCCGCTCGGCACCTCGGCGTCCGTCTGGCAGCGCCTGCCCGCCGCGTCCACGCTCGACAAGCTGTCCTACCGGATCAACGCGCTGGTCTTCCCGCTGTGGACCTTCACCATCATCGCGGGCGCGATCTGGGCCGAGGCCGCCTGGGGCAAGTACTGGGAGTGGGACCCGAAGGAGACCTGGTCGTTCATCACCTGGGTCGCCTACGCCTGCTACCTGCACGCCCGCGCCACCGCCGGCTGGAAGGGCCGCAAGGCCGCCTATCTGGCCCTGGCGGCGTTCGCCTGCTGGTTGTTCAACTACTACGGCGTCAACATCTTCGTCACCGGAAAGCACTCCTACGCGGGGATCTGACCGGAGGAAGCCACCCACGGCCCGGCGCTCCGCACAGGGAGGAAGCCGGGCCGAGGTGTGACAGGGGTAGTTCGTGCCGGCCAACCCGAGCCGGTACGGGGAGGAACGAGGAGGAAATCGCGCGATGGAGTGCGACGAGGTCATGCTGACCGTCCGAATCACCGCTGCCGAGCGCACGCTGCTCCGCAGACTCGCCCAGGGGCACCGCAGCGACGTGTCCGAGGTCGTCGCCGACGGCCTGCTGGACATCATCCCCACGCTCAGCTCGCGGGCCGACGCCTACCGGCTGCTGGGAGCCCTCACGGCGCCCGCGCCCTGCGCCCTGACGGTCTGGCTGCCGACCCCGCTGGCCGACCTGCTGGTGCCGGGCGCGGCCCGGATCGCGCAGGTGACCGAGGTGCGGATCGGCTCGGCCAGCGCCATGCTGGGCGCCGCGCTGCGGCTCTGGCTGGCGCAGGACCCGCTCCGGCTGGCCGCCAACCTCAGCGTGATGCACGCCGGGCGCCCGGCCGCGCTGGTCGCCGCCTGACGGGCCCGCCCGGGGCCTGCCGGCCGCCCGTCGGTCCCGGACCCACCGGTCCGGGGTCAGCTGGCGAGCGGCAGGCCCCGCTCGCGTCCGGAGCCGGCGGGGCAGCCGTCGAGCGCCTCCTGCCGGGCCGGCTCGGTCAGCAGCCGGCACTCGGCCGCCGTGCGGCCGTCCTGGATCAGCTGGACCCGGACCGGCACCCGCCGGCCGGCCGAGCAGCTCTCGCGCACGGCCCGCACCAGGCAGGGCCGGTCCAGCTCGATGAAGCGGTCGAAGGAGCACTGCAGCTCGACCGGGACCACCGGGTCGGGGTACCGCAGCCGCTGGGCGGCCTGCCGGGCCGCCTCCAGCACCAGCATCCCGGGGACGTGGTCCGCCGCCGGGTCGAACAGCACCGGATGGCCGGGATCGACCCGCAGCAGCCAGCTGTCCGGCCCCAGGGCCGAGCCGAGCACCACATCGGCGGCACGCTCGCGGCCGACCAGCTCGGGCGCGGTGGGCACGGGGTGCGCCAGGGTCATCCCGGTCGGGGCGCCGGGCAGCCGGGGGCCGGCCGGCCGCGGGCCCGGTCCGCGCAGCCGGGTGTACGCGACGGGGGAGAGCACTCGTAGCTCTCCGGAGCCGTGGCCGACCGGACGTCCGTCCCGTTCGATCTCGACGTGGACCCGCAGGGAGGCCGGCCGGCCGTGCCGCATCCGGACGTCCTGGCAGCCGACCTTGAGCATCAGCGAGGCGGGCCCGGTGGTCACGGCGAGGCCCTCCAGGCCGGCCGGGCCGAGCGAGTAGCAGAGTTCGTCGATCGCGAAGTGGTCTCCGAGCGGCACGCCGAAGCCGACGTGGCCGATCAGCAGGGCGGCCTGGCGGACGGTCTCGGCCATCAGCACCGGGTCGTGGTGCCGGTCGTCGGCGAGCCGGTAGAAGCCGTGCAGCCGGGGCCATTGCGCGCCGAGCAGGAAGTCGAACGGGCCGGTGGCCTGCCAGCCCGTGATGAGCACGTCGGACACGGCGGAGCGGTGCACCAGGTGCCGGGAGACGGTCCGCTCGTGGAAGTCGTAGCCGGGACCGGGGTGGGGGTAGGGGTAGTCGGCGTCCGGATCTACGATCGATGGCATGACTGGCCCCACTCCCGGGTCTCGGCCGACCGGCCGCGCAGACGGCCTCGGTAAAACATACAGACCACCCGGTTTGCGTTCCACTGGCGGGGTCCCGGTTGCCGAGCACTCCGCGTGATCACGGTACCCGGGTGAGGGGCCGCGGGAACGTCCCGAGGGCAGAAGTCCGGGCCCCGGACGGGGGTCGCTCCCCCCTGGACGGCGTCGCCGAGCGAGGGGCTAGATTAGATACCAACCATGCGGTTTGGGATGGCCCGTCCCGCAGGTGAGGCGTCGCACCACCGACGACGACGCCCTGACAGCAGCCGGGCGAGCCGCGATCTCGCCGAGGCCGAGGCCGGAGGGGCCGAGTGGTCAAGCAGGAACGCGCTGGTCGGACCAGGCAGGCCGTCCTGCTCGCGGCGGCGGACACCTTCGCGGACGCGGGGTTCGAATCCGCCAGCCTGATCGACATCAGCCGCCGGGCGGGCGTCAGCAAGGGCGCGCTCTACTTCCACTTCGTCTCCAAGCAGGCGCTCGCCGACGGCGTCCGCGCCGCGGCCGGCCGCGAGATCGGCTCGGCCGCGCTGCGCGCCCTGCGCGGCGGCGGACCGGCCCTCCAGGGCCTGATCGACTTCTCGCACGAACTGGCCCGGCTGCTCCGCGAGGACGTCGTGGTCCGGGCCGGCGTCCTGCTCGGCCAGGGCGCCCGGGGTGGCGCGGACGCCTGGCGCAGCCTGACCGCCGTGGTCCGCCGGCTGCTGGAACGCGCCGCGGCCGCCGGTGAACTGCGCCCGGGGCTGGACCTCCGGCGCGGCGCCGAACTGCTCACCACCCTGGCGGCCGGACTGGTGCTGCTCGCCCCCGAGGACGCCGGCCGGCTGCGCCCGGAGTCGGTGCGGGGCCTGTGGGCCGCCGCGCTGCCCGCGCTGGTGCCGGGGGACCGCTGCGGCGCCTACCGCACCTGCGCGCCGTAGCGTCGCGTCCCGCCCCGGGACGCCGCCGGACCCGCCGCAGGCGTCGCTCAGGCCCCGCCCGGGGCCCGATCGGCCACGCTGAGCCGGGCGAGCGCGTGCGGCTGGACCAGGCCCGGCAGCAGCAGCGTCCAGAGGTCGGTCATCCGTCGCGGCAGGTCCTGGCGGCCGGCCAGCACCTGGGAGCTCAGCTGGATCCCGGTCACCGCTCCGGTGATCACCCCGGCCGCCGCCGCGACGTCCAGTCCCGGGTGCAGCTCGCCCGCCTCCCGGGCCCGCTCCAGCAGCTCGTGCGCCGCGTCCGACCAGCCCTGGTAGGCCTCGATCTGCGGTTGGGTGAAGCTGCCGTGCTCGATGGTCAGCCGGATGCTGCCGCGGACCAGCGGGTCGTCCAGCAGGGCGTGGGCGAAGGCGTAGCCCAGGTCGATCAGGGTCTGCACCGGGCTCTCGGAGGTCGGCTGCCAGGTGGCGAGCCAGGCGGCCTGACCCTCGATCACGGCCAGCGCCAGCTCCTCCTTGGAGTGGAAGTGGAAGTACAGCGCCCCTTTGGTGACGCCGGCCCGTTCCAGGATCTCCGCCATGGTGGCCGCCGCGTACCCGCGCTCGTCGAAGACCTCGGCCGCGGCGAGGAGTACTGCCTGGCGGGTCGCCAGTGCCCGGGCCTGCCTGGCCATCGCGGCCTCCCTGGATAGTTCTGGTGCTCGGCAGCGGCTGATCCTAGGGCGCCGACGGCGCGAAGAGCGCATACCGTCCAGTAGGTATTCTACCGAGCCGCCCCCGGCCGGACCGGGGCGACGGCCGGCCGTGGGCGGGCCGTGAGCGGGAGCCGCGGGGCGCCGCGCACCCCGCAACGCCGACGGCCGGCCACCCGGGAGGGTGGCCGGCCGTCGGACCGGGCGTGCTGGGCCGTCAGGCGGCCTGCTGCCAGCTGACCGGCGAGTAGTAGGCCGGGCGGCGCTCCAGGCGCTGCCAGTTGGCGATCGGCTCGATCGGCGCGGCGGCCGCCGCGGCCTGCTGGGCGGCCGCGGCACGGGCCAGCAGCACGGCGGTCAGGGCGGCGAGCTCCTCGGCGTCGAGCGAGCCGCGGACGATACGGACGAGAGGTTCGGCGGAAGCGGTCATGATTTCGGTTTCTCCCCCGGCGCGTGTGTGGTGTGTGGTCGGTGGCGCGGTACCGCGGTGCTACATCGGCGGGTTGCCGTGCTTGCGGCTCGGCAGGTCCGCGTGCTTCGTCCGCAGCATGGCCAGCGAGGAGGCCAGGACCTGACGGGTCTCGGCCGGGTCGATGACGTCGTCCACGAGGCCGCGCTCGGCCGCGTAGTACGGGTGCATCAGTTCGCTCTTGTACTCCTTGATCTTCTGCGCCCGCATCGCCTCGGGGTCCTCGGCGCCGTTGATGTCCCGGCGGAAGATCACGTTGGCGGCGCCCTCGGCGCCCATGACGGCGATCTCGTTGGTCGGCCAGGCGAACGAGAGGTCCGCGCCGATCGAGCGGGAGTCCATCACGATGTACGCGCCGCCGTAGGCCTTGCGCAGGATCAGCTGGATGCGCGGCACGGTGGCGTTGCAGTAGGCGTAGAGCAGCTTGGCGCCGTGCCGGATGATGCCGTCGTGCTCCTGGTCGACGCCGGGCAGGAAGCCGGGCACGTCGAGCATGGTGACCAGCGGGATGTTGAAGGCGTCGCACATCTGGACGAAGCGCGCGGCCTTCTCACTCGCGTTGATGTCCAGGACGCCGGCCAGCGACTGGGGCTGGTTGGCGATGATGCCGGTGACGTGGCCGTCGATCCGGGCCAGCACGCACAGCACGTTGGTGGCCCAGCGCTCGTGGACCTCCAGGTACTCGCCGTGGTCGACGATCTCCTCGATCACCTTGCGCATGTCGTACGGGCGGTTGCCGTCCGCCGGCACCAGGTCGAGCAGCACGTCGTTGCGGCGCTCCACCGGGTCGTCGTTGACGACCGGCGGCGGCATCTCGCGGTTGTTCTGCGGCAGCAGCGAGAGGAGGTAGCGGACCTCCTCGATGCAGGACTGCTCGTCGTCGTACGCGAAGTGCGAGACGCCGGAGACCCCGGAGTGGACGTCGGCGCCGCCGAGGCCGTTCTGGCTGATCTTCTCGCCGGTGACGGCCTGGACCACGTCCGGGCCGGTGATGAACATCTGCGAGGTCTCGCGGACCATGAAGATGAAGTCGGTCAGGGCCGGGGAGTACGCGGCGCCGCCGGCGCACGGGCCGAGCATCACCGAGATCTGCGGGATGACGCCGGAGGCCCGGGTGTTGCGCTGGAAGATGCCGCCGTAGCCGGCCAGGGCGGTGACGCCCTCCTGGATCCGGGCGCCCGCGCCGTCGTTCAGCGAGACCAGCGGGGCACCGGCCGCGATGGCCATGTCCATGATCTTGTGGATCTTCTGCGCGTGGGCCTCGCCCAGGGCGCCGCCGAAGATCCGGAAGTCGTGGGCGTAGGTGAAGACGGTCCGGCCGTGCACGGTGCCCCAGCCGACGATCACGCCGTCGGTGTGCGGCTTCTTGGCCTCCAGGCCGAAGCCCGTGGCGCGGTGCCGGCGCAGCTGCTCGACCTCGTGGAACGAGCCCTCGTCGAGCAGCAGCTCGATGCGCTCGCGGGCGGTCAGCTTGCCCTTGGCGTGCTGGGCCTCGGTGGCCTTCTCGCTCGGGCCGCGGCGGACCTGGTCGCGCAGTTCGTGCAGCTCGGCGACGCGCCCGTGGGTGTCGGCCGGGATCTCGGGGACCTCGTCGCCGACCGGCGCCTCATGCACAACCGTCATCTCGAACCACTCCAAGGGTGAGGGAACTGTCCGACAGCCAACGTCTGCTGTGCCCCCGGCTGCGAATCACTTTCTTCACTTATGACTGTACGAGGGGCCGCACGCTGGTTTCGGCGTCGATTCTGTACAAGGTCGCGTCCGTTTAGATGTCAGGGCTGCACAGAAACCGGCCGGTGGGGCTACGCACGATAGGTGTCCGTTCGATTACCCGAAGCTGTCGCCACGGCTTCGGGCAAATGATCTGAACATGAGGGAACGCGCAGGTCAGGGGCGCCCGCGACGGTGCCGGGCGGGGTGCTCCGAGGCTCCCGGCCGAGGGCTGCCGACCGGTCGGGGCCGGGGTGGTGCAGCGTGTTCGGTGGTCAGCCGCTCGTAGGGATGCGCCAAAAACGCCACAGCCCACCCCGAAGGCCTCCGGGTGGGCTGTCCGGGGTAGTCGGCTCAGCCCTTGCGGCCGTCCTCCGGCTCGTCCTTGCCGCGCAGCTCCTCCTCGCGGCGGCGCAGATCGGCCTCCCACTGCTTGAGCATGTCCTCGTGCTGCTTGTTGTCCTTCTTCAACGAGGCCAGGAACTCCGGGTCGTCGTCCGGCGCGAGCGGCCGGCCGCCGCGCGGGCGCTCGTACTCCGGGAAGCCTGCGGGGCCGCCCGCCGGGCGGGCCTGCGGGGCGCCGCGCCGCTTGCCGGCCACCAGCCAGGCGATCGAGCCGACCAGCGGGAAGAGCAGCACGATGATCACCCAGACCACCTTGGGCAGGTGCTTCACCTCGTCCTCGGGCGTGGTCAGGCAGTCGATGAACGCCCACACCCAGAGGGCGAGCGGGAGTACGAAGGTCAGGATCCTCAGCACGGCGGCGATCTCCCCCGGCGACGGCGGTTGCGGCGGGCCGCCCCGAAGCGGCGGACGGCTTCGCGGGGGCCCTTGACCGAGCCAGGCTATCGGGTGGCGGATACTGGCTGGCATGGCATACGACGATCTCCGCTCGTTTCTGCGGGCCCTCGACCGCGAGGGCGATCTCAAGCGCATCAAGGCCGAGGTGGACCCCCATCTGGAGATCGGCGAGATCGTCGACCGGGTCCAGAAGGCCAAGGGCCCGGCCCTGCTGTTCGAGAACGTCAAGGGCTCGTCGATGCCGCTGGCGATGAACGTCTTCGGCACCGAGCGCCGGCTGGCCAAGTCGCTGGGCCTCAAGGGGCCCGAGGACATCGCCGAGAAGATCGCCGGACTGCTCAGGCCGGAGCTGCCGCACGGCTTCACCGGGTTCCGGGACGCCTTCGGCAAGCTCGCCTCGATGGCCCACGTGCCCCCGAGGAACGTCAAGGACGCCCCGGTCCAGGAGGTCGTGCTCACCGGCGACGACGTCAACCTGGACGAGCTGCCCGCCCTCTTCACCTGGCCGCTGGACGGCGGCTCCTTCTTCAACCTGGGCCTGACCCACACCAAGGACCCGGACAGCGGCGTCCGCAACCTGGGCCTCTACCGGCTGCAGCGGCACGACCGGCGGACCATCGGCATGCACTGGCAGATCCACAAGGACAGCCGCAACCACTACGCGGTGGCCGCGAAGCGCGGTGAGCGGCTGCCGGTCGCGATCGCCTTCGGCTGCCCGCCGGCCGTCACCTACGCCGCCACCGCGCCGCTGCCCGGTGACATCGACGAGTACCTGTTCGCCGGCTTCGTGGCGGGGGAGCGGGTGCGGATGGTCGACTGCAAGACCGTCCCGCTGCAGGTCCCGGCCGACGCCGAGGTGGTGCTGGAGGGCTGGCTGGAGCCCGGGGAGATGCTGCCCGAGGGCCCGTTCGGCGACCACACCGGCTTCTACACGCCGCAGGAGCCGTTCCCGGCCCTGACGATCGACTGCGTGACGATGCGCCGGCGGCCGATCCTGCAGTCCATCGTGGTCGGCCGTCCGCCGACGGAGGACGGCCCGCTGGGCAAGTTCACCGAGCGGTTCTTCCTGCCGCTGTTGAAGATCATCATCCCGGACATCGTCGACTACGACCTGCCCGAGGCCGGCGGCTTCCACAACTGCGTGATCGTCTCGATCGACAAGAAGTACCCCAAGCACGCCCAGAAGACGATGCACGCCATCTGGGGCGCCCACATGATGTCGCTGACCAAGCTGATCATCGTGGTGGACTCCGACTGCGATGTGCACGACTACCAGGAAGTCGCCTGGCGGGCCTTCGGCAACGTCGACTACAGCCGGGACCTCACCGTCGTCGAGGGGCCGGTCGACCACCTCGACCACGCCTCCTACCAGCAGTTCTGGGGTGGCAAGGCGGGCATCGACGCGACCCGCAAGCTGCCCGAGGAGGGGTACACCCGGGACGGCGGCTGGCCGGAGATGGTGTCCTCCGACCCGGCCGTGGCCGCGCTGGTGGACCGGCGCTGGAAGGAGTACGGGCTGTGATGAGTACGGCTGCCGCGCTCCCCGAGGTCCCGCCCGGCAAGGTCAGGGCGTTCCTGCGGCTGGTGATGATCGAGCACTCGGTCTTCGCCCTGCCCTTCGCCTACATCGCCGCGCTGACGGCCATGTTCCTCGCCGACGAGCGGGTGCACTGGGGCGAGTTGTTCATCGTCACGGTCTGCATGGTCGGCCTGCGGACCTTCGCGATGGCCGCCAACCGGATCATCGACCGGGAGATCGACGCCCGGAACCCGCGTACCGCCGGGCGCGAACTGGTCACCGGCGCGGTGTCGGTGAGGACGGCGTACATCGGCTCGGCGGTCGCGCTGGTGGTGTTCCTCGGCGCCGCCGCGCTGTTGAACCCGCTCTGCCTGGCGCTGGCGCCGGTCGCCGTGGTGCCGATGGTGGTCTACCCGTACGGGAAGCGGTTCACCGACTTCCCGCAGGCGATCCTCGGCCTGGCCCAGGCGATGGGCCCGATCGGCGCCTGGCTCGCCGTCACCGGCACGTGGTCCTGGGACGCCGTCGTGCTCGGCGCGGCGGTGGGCATCTGGATCGGCGGCTTCGACCTGATCTACGCCTGCCAGGACGTCGCCTCCGACCGGGCGGGGAACGTCCGTTCGGTGCCGGCGCGGTTCGGGGTGCCGGCGGCGATCCGGGGCGCCCGGGTCTGCCACCTGCTGACCACGCTGCTGCTCGGCTGGTACGCCGTGCTGACCGACGCCGGTCCGGCGTTCTGGGTCGGGCTGCTGGTGGTCGCGGGGGCGTTCGTCTACGAGCACACCATCGTGAAGCCGGGCGACCTGTCGAGGCTGAACCGGGCCTTCTTCCAGACCAACGGCTTCGTCGGCATCTCGCTGTTCTTCTTCGCCCTGGTGGACCTGGTCGTGGGCGGGCCGGGGGTGGGAAAGGCCGAGCACCACGCGAAACACGGGCGAGACCGGCGATGGGGATGTTGTACAAGGCGGATGCGGGTGCCGGTCACCGAC